>JAUYMF010000020.1 GCA_030698765.1 Dehalococcoidales bacterium | reverse complement strand
CCGCAGGCGTTAACTCACCTTAACATAATCATTGCCGGTTTAGAACTAAACCAGTCAACACTCTGGGGGTGGTAGCAATCGTCTTTTGGACATATATCACTCTAGTACCAAGTAACACTTACAGTTACGCTGCCGCCACAGCTGTCATTGCGAGACCATTCCGACCCCGTATCGGTGTACGGGGTAAACTCCGGCGGAAGGCGAAGCAATCTCGGCGAGGGCGGAATTATCCCTTACCCCCAGATTGCCACGTCGTCCACCGGAGGCGGACTCCTCGCAATGACAACACGAGTAACGCGCTTTTTATTGGAGAACGATTCGTTTCACTTCTTGAGCGAAAAATAATGCGTTACACCACACTAGTCTTCAAAGGGCTGGCATTTCCCATGAGACGGGCACCCGGCCCCCGGCTGGTTACACTGATCTCAGGATTACGCATTTACCGGACGGTATGGGCATGAGCACCGCAGTTAATGAGGTACGGGATGACGATGCCCGGATACTGGCAATAATCAGACTGCGCAATAACCTCAGCTTATTATTTATCAAACCGGGACCAGAACCAGGGGAATACCCCAGCTGCCGGGTTCAGAAGGGGCTGGTAATTGCCAGTAATGGGCGCGAGCTGGTGGAAGAAGGCGTTGGACTTGGTTTGCCTATTGTGAAGTTCGGGCTGGAGACTGTCTTCCCCGGTGATGCCAGCCTGAGCATGAAGCAGGATGGCAAGAGGATAGTTACTACGGTCAGCTATAATCTTAATCTCATCAGGCGCACGAGTTTGAGGTGGGGTGGGGTTATCGGCAGTCCGAGGTTCTATGAAGTAGAAGAGTTCCTTTCCGGATTGCACCGCCAGCATCCCCTTCTGAGAAACGCCTTGACCTGGACTTCGTATCCGGTAAAGCTTCTCTGTGGCATGACTACCGCTTTCCAGGAAAATGATAGCGCCGGTCCGATAAGCGTGATATACGATGCTGACATCGGCCAGGGGATCATTCACATCAGCGTAGACCTGAAGGGGTTGACGAGGAGAGGGTGTACCGAGGTTATCATCGCTAACGAGCAGGGCGCCAACCGCTTTGACCTGTACCGTGATTCGGACGGAATAACTCTGAGGGGTAAGGGAATCGGTACCTGGGACGAGGCCGTGGCTCATAGCGCTTCACTGGCGGACTCTCGTGACGGCATATCGTTCAGTATCAATGAAGTCCGGGGAGCCCGGATATTCCGCGGCAGGGAGCTTGAGAGGAACCGTCTTGCCTGGTCAGGGCTCAACTATGTATTGCCCGGGAATACCGCCAGTTTCGCCTACGATATCAGGATAGGAGAAGACCGGTGACTTCAGTACTGCTGATATACCCCTATTTCCTTCCCCGTCATGATAAATCAATCTTCCGCTTCCCTCCCCTGGGACTGGGATACCTCGCCGCCAGCCTGAGGAATGCCGGCTACCACGTTGATATCTTGGACTGTACCTTTATGGACAGGAAGAGTGCCGTGGAAAAAGCCCTGCGTATAAATGCTGATGTCGTTGGTATCTACAGCATGGTTACCATGCGCGAAGACAGCCTGGCGCTGGCCGGAATCCTGCGAAATAAGGGTAAACTAATCATCGCCGGTGGGCCGCTTCCGTCATGTGACCCTGCCCCTTTCACGGACTACTTCGATGTCGTGGTGAGGGGGGAGGGAGAGGAAACCATACTGGAGGTACTGGACGGTTTCCGGCAGAATCGGGACCTGGGACTGATACCGGGAATTGCCTACAGGAGCGGAAGTAACGGCCAGGCCGGGGAGCATGAGAGCCGGGTCATTCTTACACCTCAGCGCCAGATGCAAGCGAACCTGGACACGATCGCCTTTCCGGCGAGGGATCTCTTCCCGAACGAGAAGTATATCGATTACTGGCGAAAACGGTCCGGCAACGCCGGTACCACACTGATTACCACCCGGGGGTGCCCCTTCAACTGTGAATTCTGCAGTAACGCGGTTTTCGGAGTCTCCTACCGCGAACGGTCACCTGAGAACGTGGTGGACGAAGTGGAGCAGGCGCTTTCCCTGGGGTATGATTACATCCATTTCGCTGACGACGTTTTCACCCTGAGCCGCGACCGCCTCAGCAGGATCTGCGCTGAGATTAAGACGAGAGGGCTTCAATTCAAATGGGAATGTCTGGGACGAGTGGACTCAATTGATGCGGATATCGCCAAAGAGATGAGAGAGGCAGGCTGTGAGCGCATATTCTTCGGCATTGAGTCCGCGGATAATTCTATACTCAGACTAATGAACAAGAAGATTACCGTAGAACGCGCGCGTAAGGCGATAGAAGCGGCTGGCAGCGCAGGGATCAGGACTGGCGCCTTCTTTATCCTGTGTTATCCCGGTGAGACGAATAACACGGTATTACGCACTATTAGATTTGCCACCGCCCTGCCTCTGGACTACCTTTCCTTTACCCTGCCGTACCCTCTGCCGGGTACGGCTCTTTTTGAGAGAGTCGAAGGTAGCATCGCCAGAGAGTGGCGGAGCCGGGGTGGCTTTTTGACCGAGCACACCCTCACCTTCGATGGCGATTTCTCAGAGGCTAAGACGAAATTCGCAATCGTAAAAGCGAAAAGCCAGTTTTTGCTGCGGAAGCGTCTTGGCAGATATAGCCCCATTCTGTCAAAGCCAATGGAGCTTCTGACCGACGCGATATTCAGGCTGATGAGATAACTATAGTCTGAACACTCCAGACTCAGGCTACACCGGCGATTTTTACCCTTCCGCTAAATGTCATAGTTTTGTAACATTTTCACTTCCATTTTTATAACTTTTCTATACATGTTCTACTACAATATTGAAAACGACTGGAGGTGAAAGAAATGGATATGACTCAGATTCTTAAGTGTGCAATGTCAACCTGCGCCTACAACATGAACGATATTTGTCACACTCCCGGCATAAATGTAGGCTCCCACGCGGAATGCAATACCTATACCCATGGAAGCAGCAAGGGTGGGTTCCCGGAAGCTAAAGGAGGGATAGGCGCCTGTCTGACCTCGGACTGCAAGTTCAACCAGCAGCTTGAGTGCCAGGCTCCGAACATAAATGTAACCAGCCATGAAAGACATGCCGACTGTGAGACATTTCAAGCCAGAAGCTAAGGCAAAATCCTGCTCCACACCACCGGCGGAATTTGGGGATATCCGGCGGTGGGTTGCCGCGGTTTTGCTTCAGAATGCCGGGACTGATGAAAGCGGGGGTCCGGGCCTGTCGCAACGTGAGATAGTGGCGATGCTGGGTGTTCCCCGGGACGCGGTCAGCAGTTCCCTCAAATCGTTGCAGGCCGAGGACGCTATCAGGATCGACCGTCATCGCCGAACGGTTGTCAATAAGAAGGTGCTGGAACGATTTGCGACGGAGATCATGAAACCCCGGGCTTATGTGCTGCTGAGAACCAGGGATGGTGATTCGGAGCAAGTGGTTGCGATTGCGCAGCGCCAGCCCGGTGTGGTGATGGTAGACCGGGTAGAAGGGTTGGCGGATGTTATCTTTGCTGTGCAGGCTTCTGACCGTGAGAGCCTGGCTCAACTGACGGTGCGGGCGATTGGCGCGGTCGAAGCTATGACGGAAGATGTACAATTGCTTCCGTCCAGGGAATAGGCGGTTCGGGGATTGATCCGGCAGGTAAATAACAAGAAAGGAAAGGTTTTTAAAAACAATATGGCCAGAATATTAAAGCAAGACGCCCATAGGATGCTCGGCAGCGTACCCGGTGACAATGTCTTCCGGTGTTCCGATGGCCGCATACTGGCCAGCATGGCTGAACTCAAGGATGCCCTTGATAGCATGTCAGATGAAACCTTTGCCTTTCATGTCAACGCGACAAAGAACGACTTCAGCAACTGGGTGGGAGACATCATTAGGGATGAGAAGCTGGCGCGTGACCTGAACAAAGCGGCGGGCAAGCTGCAAGCGGCAAGGAGCGTGGCGAAGAGGCTTGCTTTCCTTCAGGATAAACTGTCCCAGCCGGTTTGAACTCCGGCATTAAAACTCTTGACCTGTCCGCAAGAGCACCGGTAGTAAAGACGGACAATCAATAAGGAGGTCCAAAATGGATGCCTAGTAAACGAAAAGAAGGTAAAAATTTCCTGCAATCTTAATGGTTTATTACGAGAATAATCGCCGGATTTCCTGGCAAGCACTGAATTAGTCCGGTAAAGGAAGCTAAATTACCCTGCCGCCAGGCATAAACCAGGATGAAGGCGTTGATTACTAAATGGGGGGGAATGACCAATGACTAAAATATTAGCCATGGTTCTCGCCGGAGGGCGGGGCAAGAGGATGGATATATTATGCCATATGAGACCGAAACCGGCCCTGTCTTTTGCCGGCGGTTTTCGCGTTATCGATTTCAGCTTGAGTAACTGTATTCATTCCGGTATCAGAAACATTGCCGTATTGACTGATTATCAGCGCACCCGGATGGCGGAATACCTCAATCGTTGGAGACAGGCCAACGCCGGTATGCTGAACTTCGCTATTCTTGAGCCTGAAAAAGGCTCCTATAAAGGTACTGCCGATGCCGCCTATCAGAACCTTGACTATCTGCGCAAATGTGATGCCGAGGCAGTGCTGGTGCTGGCCGGGGACCATATCTACAAAATGGACTACCGGAGACTGATTGATTTTCACGAAAAGGCAAGGGCGGATGTGACCGTCGGCGTTGTTACGGTACCGATTGAGCAGATGTACCGCTTCGGTTCGCTGCGTGTGAATTCCGATTTCCAGGTGACGGACTTTGTCGAGAAGTCGCGGAACCCGGAGAGTACCCTGGCTTCAATGGGCATTTATGTTTTTAACAAAAAGGTACTTATTGAGCGTCTCATTGAGGATGCAGCCCGGCCGGACTCGCCGCATGACTTCGGTTATGCCATTATGCCGGAGATGGTACGGCATGACCGGGTATTCGCCTATCAGTTTCAGGGTTACTGGCAAGATATCGGGACCAAAGACGCTTACTACGAAGCCAATATGGAACTGGTCGGCCCGCAGCCGTCTTTCAGTCTTGACAGCCAGTGGCATATCCTGACTGAAGAACCGGATTTAGCCTTGATGCAGAAGGTTAACCAGGGCAGCATTCAGAACAGTCTTATTAGTCCGGGTTGTGTCATCAAGGGACGGGTGGAAAACTCGATACTGTCACCGGGGGTGCGGGTTGGAGAAAAGGCTGTTGTCCGGAATTCGATACTGATGTCTGATGTCAGCGTTGGCTATCACAGCGTGGTTGACCGCTGTATTCTGGATGAAGGTGTAGATATCAGCCAGTACTGCTATATCGGCTTCGGTAACGGCATTTTCGCCACAGAGCAGGATATCACAGTAGTGGGCAAGGGAGTGGCCGTGCCGAAGTGTACGGCGGTCGGCAGAAACTGTACCATCATGCCCCATGTGGAGCAGGTCGACTTTCACGGGAACATAGTCCCTTCGGGTACAACCTTATCACCGCGCCTCGCAACCGGCGTAGCCGGGAAAAAGGGTTGAGTCCAAACTTTCAGGAGATAACGATAGCCTTGTGGCGGAAACGATACGGCGCATTTCCACACCAACTTACGCTGTCACCCGCTGAAACGGGGATGAATTGATACCTGGCAAAGGCGCTACCCGCTGCCGGTTTGCGGGCAGTGGTAATAGGTTTGCGAGTACGCCGGCCGGGAGGTGCCATTGATGGGGAAATGGCTACTGTTACTGACAATGGCGCTGGTTATTCTCCCGTTCGGATGTGGGCAGCAGACACAACCACCACCTGAACCACCAGCCGCGTATTCGCTACCCGAGCTAAAATACCTTGTCCTGGATAGCTTTGACGAGGTGTTCTGGTGCGACCCTGATTTCTACCCGGTCGGGCGACCCGGACAGGAGGAAAACAATGCGCTGGAACAATTCACTCTTATCCGCTCGGATGAGGCTGAATTCTCAGCGATTCTGCAGCGTCTGAATCTGCCTGGCAAAGACGACTACGCCGACGAGGAAAAGCTGCTCATCTACCGTGAACACAAGAGGCTCACCTACCAGGTGGAGATGACTTTATCCGGAGCCACCTACCAGTTCAGCTTGCGTGTGAAAGAAGGACAGGGAGAGCGCATCGAAGGGACAGTCACCGCATCTGGCAGTATAAAGGTATCAAGACGGGAGCCGAGCTTTAATACCTGTCCCATCTGTCTGACGAAGGGTACTCTCATCGATACACCCGGCGGTCCGGTCCCTGTGGAGCAACTGCACGAAGGAATGACGGTGTGGACTGCCGATAGCGCAGGCAACCGGGTCAGGGGAGTTGTCCTCAAGACCGCGATGGTACCGGCGCCCTCTTCATTTCAGGTGGTAAAGGTGACCCTGAGTGACGGACGTACTGTCACCGCTTCACCGGGCCATCCTACAGCTGAAGGACGTGCTTTGGGTGACTACCGGAACGGCGATAATCTGGATGGGACGCCGGTGGTGGCGGTCGAACACGTATCCTACGATGGGGCTACCTATGACTTACTGCCTTCCGGCGGCACGGGACTCTACTGGGCCAACGGCATCCTGCTAAAGAGCACCGTAGTAGCAGAATGAGCGGGGAATTTCCGGACTAAGCCGCAGGACCGCGCAATGTCAAGATTTCTGGCAGACCCCAAATCCGTGGATTCTTAAGGAGTTGCTCCGAAAATGGGTTGTCTTCCCGTTCGCCCTGAGCCTGTGGAAGGTCGAGCCGATGGTTCGATAGGCTCACCATGAGCGGTATTTTCATTCTTCGTGGTGTCTCTGATAAGGTATGTGTGCTTCTGGAAATGTCATTGCGAGCCATTCCCGAAGGGAAGGCGAAGCAATCCGGGGGTGGGGCTTTATGACCGTCCTCCCCACCCGGATTGCCACGCCGTCCTTCCTTCGCAGGAAAGACTCCTCGCAATGACATCTCGAGGGTGAGCTTCTCGGGTTCAACCTCACGGATTGAGGCAGACTGCCCCTTCTTGAACTGGCTCAGAACGGACAGGTACCGGACAAGCACCCTTCAGCGTATTCGGACTCAGCGGTGACATAAGGACTGGGCTCCGGCGCTGCCTCCGAAACGTAACCGACCAGAGTCAGAACCTGCTGTTTTTTGCTTCCGTAGCGATACACGGTTATACCCTTGCACTTGAGCTGGTGGGCCAGAGTATAAATTCGGCGGATATCCTGCGGCGTCGTGTCCTCAGGCAGATTTACCGTCTTGGAAACAGAATTGTCTGTGTGCTTCTGGAATACTGCCTGCATTCTGACATGCCAGTCCGGCTCTATGTCCCAGTCCGTCACGAATATCCGGCGGACATCTTCAGGAATTCCTTGAATCCCTCGCAGGCTGCCCTTCTGAGCCGTTTCTTCCTTCAATTCCCGCGTAAAGAAACCACGCTTGCGGGCAATCTGCTCGAATACGGAATTTACTTCCAGCAGCCTGGTTCCCTCCATCACGTTCCGGACGAAGGTAAGGGCAAAAAGCGGCTCAATACCGCTGGAGCAGCCGGCGATGATGCTTATTGTGCCGGTAGGGGCGATGGAGAGGACGGTAGCGTTGCGTGGCCGGGGGCCCCTGGGGTGGTCATAGACGCTACCGGCAAAATTAGGGAAGACTCCACGCTCAGCGGCGAGCCCGGCTGAGGCTGCGGCGGCTTTCTCCGAGATAAACTTGATCATCCCTTCACCTGCTTCCAGCGCCGCCTCGGAGTCGTAGGGGATACCCAGCTTGACCAGGGCGTCAGCAAATCCCATCACCCCCAGGCCTATTTTCCGGTTTCCCTCTCTGGTTATCCGCTCAATGGCCGGCAGGGGAAAGACGTTAGCTTCGACCACATTGTCCAGAAAACGCACGGCCAGGTTCACCACCCGCTCAATCTTCAGCCAGTCTATCTGCCCGTCCAATATCATGCGGGATAAATTTATCGACCCCAGGTTGCAGCTCTCGTAGGGGAGCAGCGGCAGCTCACCACAGGGATTGGTGGCTTCCAGCCGTCCCAGGTACGGCGTGGGATTATGGCGATTAATCTCATCGAGGAAGATAAGGCCGGGGTCGCCGGTTCTCCAGGCATTGTTGACAATCATGTCGAAGAGCGCACCGGCATTGATTGACCTTGTTTCCCGGCCGGTTCTGGGATTTATCAAGCTCCACTTCCTCCCTCGCGAGGCGGCTTCCATAAATTCGTCCGTAGCCCCCGCTGAGATGTTGAAATTGGACAGGGTGACACCATCGCTTTTAGCTTCGACGAATTCAATGATATCCGGGTGGTCAGCGTTAAGTATGCCCATGTTAGCCCCCCGCCGCTTGCCACCCTGCTTCATCACCGCCGTAGCCGCATCAAATATCTTCATGAATGACACCGGGCCGGATGCCACCCCCTTGGTGGAACGAACGATGTCTCCCTGGGGTCTGAGCCGGCTGAAGGAAAACCCCGTACCCCCGCCGGACTGGTGGATGACGGCCATATTTTTGAGTGTCTCGAAAATATCGATGATCGAATCTCCAACGGGGAGGACGAAACAGGCTGATAGCTGTCCTAGTGGAGCGCCAGCATTCATCAGTGTCGGAGTATTGGGAAGAAATTCGAGATTGGTCAGGATTTCAAAAAAATCCTGCTCCAGCCCTTTATAATCAGCCGCCGGGTCAAATTTTGTCTCCGCGCTGGCGATGGCATGGGCCACCCGCCGGAAAAGCCCGGTCGGAGTTTCTATTATGTTGCCAGCTTCATCTCTGAGCAGATAGCGGCGCTCCAGCACCTTAATGGCATTTACGCCGAGTTTCAAATCGTCGCGTACGCCGATGATTTCCTTCAACCGGCGCACCTCTGACCGTTGCTGGCGGTAAAGAATGTAGGCTTTAGCTACGCTGGCGTAACCCTGGTTCATCAGCACTTCTTCGACGATATCCTGTACCTGCTCTACGGTGGGAACGGTCTGCCCCAGCCTTTCCTCCGCAATCCCTACAACACGTTTTCCCAGATCAGCGGCCAGTTCTCTCCCGCCGGCGCCGGTAGCCATGAGCGCTTTATGGATGGCTCCTTCAATCTTGGCGGGATTGAATGGGACTACGGAGCCGTCTCTTTTGCGGATCTGAACAATCTTAAGTCTGCTCATAGGAAACCCTGGTTATATTGCCGACAGGGAGTATTCTAGTAGATTACCGATGGCAAAGTCATAAAATAAAGGAGGGAAAAGTGACAA
>JAUYMF010000019.1 GCA_030698765.1 Dehalococcoidales bacterium | reverse complement strand
GTCGATGGCTTGAAACTGTATGTAACCCGTAAGTAAAGGAGGTAAACCATGGACTTGGTTTTTATCGGAATAATCGTCTTAGCCCTGTTTTTACTCATTCCGGCGGCAGTTAAGATCGTCCCCGAATACGAGAGGGGAGTCCTCTTCCGCCTGGGACGGCTGGTAGGGCAGAGGGGCCCCGGTTTCTTTCTCATCATCCCCTTCGTTGACCGCTTGGTCAGGGTTGACCTGCGCGTGGTAACGATGGATGTCCCGTCACAGGAGGTCATCACCAAGGACAACGTTACCGTGAGGGTAAATGCGGTGGTATTCTTCAGGGTGGTCAACCCTGAGGACTCGGTCGTCAAGGTTTTAGACCACGTTCGGGCGACCTCCCAGATATCACAGACGACGCTGCGGAATGTACTGGGACAATCCGAGCTTGACGAACTGCTGGCGCAGAGAGAGATGCTAAACCAGAAACTGCAGCAGATCATCGATGAGCACACCGACCCCTGGGGAGTGAAGGTCAGCACCGTCGAGATCAAGGAAGTCGAACTCCCCGAGCAGATGAAGCGGATGATGTCCGCTCAGGCTGAGGCTGAACGGGAGAGACGGGCTAAAATCATCCACGCCGACGGCGAGTTCCAGGCTTCAGAGCGGCTGGCCGAAGCGGGCTCCGTCATCGGTAGAGACCCGGCGACACTGCAGCTCCGCTACCTGCAAACACTGGTTGAGATATCCTCGGAGAAGAGTACCACTATCGTTTTCCCATTACCGATGAATATCTTCGAAGCCTTTATCCAGAAGGGTCAGGCCAGAAGCTCCTAGGCTAGTGTCCCAACAACACCTTAACAATATCTGTCATTCCCGTACTTGATACGGGGCGGGAATGACAATATGGTTGCGATGATTGTAAAGTAATCTCCAGGACACTACACTAGCCCGGGAACTCCCGATAACTGGCGGAGGAAATTCACCCGTAGCTAAAAACATTAAGGAGGGGGTAGTTATACTACCCCCTCCTCCCAAAACCGGGCGTTCTATCGCTCAGTCACGCATAGTTCACCCTGAAGGTTCACCCCGAAGGGTAACGTCTCCGGCGACAATCCGGTTCAGCTTACCGTCTCCCCCGCGCACCAGCAGACTGCCGTCCCTGGCAACGTCTTCGGCGGTACCTTCATAAACGCCTTCCCCCGTTGTCACCCGCACCCTCTTGCCCAGTGTCACCAGGTTATCCCGCCACTCTTCGTAAACGGTCCCTCCGGTTGATAGACCCAGGTACAACCTCTCCATCTCAACCAACAAACTTCTCAACACATCCAGTCGTGATACTGCGCCCCCCAGCTCATCGGAGAGGCTGGTGGCGATTTGTCTTATCTCCGGGAAGTCAGACAACTTGAGGTTAACATTGATGCCGATGCCGATAATGGCATGGTTGACCCGCCTCCCCTTAAGGTCGTTCTCAATCAAAATACCGCATACCTTCTTACCATAGAGGAGAACATCATTGGGCCACTTTATCTGTGCCTTCAGGCCGGTGGTCAGCTTTATACTGTGAACCACGGACAGAGAGGCGAGCATCACCAGCGACGGCAGGTGATCCAGCGGAGGACGGAGAATAACCGACACAGCGATACTCCCCCCCGGTGACAGCCAGGCCCGCTGCAAACGCCCCCGGCCGGCCGTTTGCTCGTCAGCTATAATCACCGTTCCTTCAGCAGCCCCCTGCCGTGCTTCCTGCCGGGCGATATCCATGGTGGAAGTGAGGCTGGGAAAGTAAATGGCCCTCTGCCCGATGAAGCGCGTCTCCAGCCCCTCCGTAACGGCAGCCGCGGATAGTCCATCTGCTGACATTCATCCCTCCGGCATAAATATAACACAATCCCGGTATGGTAGATTAGTTACCTGTTTCAATTGTTGTTAAACGCCCTCACAAAAGAGATTTGTAAAAACAGGCAGGATACAATAAAATGAGACTGGCGTTTGCGGAGGGGTCGCATAGTGGTCTAGTGCGGGCGCCTGCTAAGTGCTTACCCTGGGTAACCGGGGTCGAGGGTTCGAATCCCTCCCCCTCCGCCAGATTCGCCCACCGATAAGGGCAGTCTATTAGCAAAGCCAGCACAGGACAGAAGATTATGCCCCATTATCATATCTGGACAACAGGCTGCCAGATGAACAAGGCGGAATCGGACGGGCTTGGCTCTTTCTTTGAGCAGCATGGCTACCGACCCGCAGCCACTACCGAGCAGGCGGATATCATCGTGCTCAATAGCTGCGTGGTACGCCAGAGCGCGGAAAACCGCCTGGTCCACAAGCTCAACGCCCTCAAAGCCCTGAAAAAAGCCCGTCCCGGTCTTACCCTGGCGGTTACCGGCTGCCTGGTCAACTCAAACACTGAGGAGTTAAAAAAGAGCTTTCCCCATGTCGACTTCTTTTTCAAGCCCGGTGACTACCCGCAGTGGCTGGACAAGTCTGGCGCTCAGATACTGTCCCGCCATCCCTCACACACTATCTACGTCCCCATTATCCAGGGCTGTGACAACTTCTGCTCCTACTGCATTGTCCCCTACCGCCGCGGACGGGAAAAGAGCCGCCCCATAGCTGAGATAGTCTGCGAGGTCAGAGAGCTGGCGCGCCGCGGCACCAGGGAGGTCACCCTGCTCGGGCAAAACGTCGATTCCTACGGGCACGACCTGCCCGGGCAACCGGACCTGGCCGATTTACTCACCGAACTGAATACCGTAGACGGACTAGCCCGACTGCGCTTTTTGACCAATCACCCCAAGGACATGAGCGACAGGCTCATCGAAGCCGTAGCCCGCCTGGACAGGGTCTGCGAGCAGATAAATCTCCCGGTACAGTCCGGCGATAACGACATATTGAAAGCGATGAGGCGGGGCTATACCGCAGAGCACTACAGTCAGCTTATCGACCGGATACGCTCTGAAATACCCGGGGTAGCCCTGAGCACCGATGTCATCGTCGGCTTCCCTGGAGAGAGTGAGGAACAATTCCGGCACACATTCGACCTTCTAGCCGGGCTCAGATTTGATACCGTCCATGTCGCTGCCTACTCTCCCAGACCGCAGACCATCGCCGCCCGGGAGCTTGAGGACAGCGTCCCGCCGGACGGGAAAAAGAGACGGCTTAACCTGATTGAGCAGCTCCAGGAGGGCATCGCCACGGAGATTAATGCTCAGCTCCTGGGCAAGGCGGTTGAAGTCCTGGTAGAAGGGAAGAAGAAAGACAGGTGGCAGGGACGGACCAGAAGTGATAAACTGGTGTTCTTCAGTGATAATGACGACCGCACGGGGCAACTGGTCAATGTCATCATTGAGCATACCAGCCCCTGGGCGTTACAGGGGAGTTTGATAAAAATAAACCGGGCTGAATTAAGGAGGGATAATGACGGGTAGTTTGGTGCCTTTACTCATCTTTATGGCAATCATTTTTGCCATGTTCTATTTTATGATGATACGGCCGCTACGCCAGCGCGAGAGAAAACACGACCAGTTGATTGATCAACTGGAGAAGGGAGACATGGTAATTACCGCCGGTGGCATCTACGGACGGGTGGAGAGCATTGATGAGGACAGCATCGTCCTTAAAGTAGAATCGGGAGCAACAATCCGGGTAACCAAAGGCGGCGTACTCAGCCGGCCGGGAGCCATGCCGACTGTCTGACCGACGGTAAAGTCCCCCGAAGACCGCCGCGAGAAGGCTAACATTATCATAATTAAGGGGGGGATTATTTTCTTTGATCATAGCTTCTCCGCTGCTATAATCAGTAACTTAACGCATAAAAAGGAAGGGGTAATGGTGAATAAATTCGGAATCTCCCCGGAGCAACTCAACAACATCATCGACACCGCCCTGAACGAGGATATCGGCAGCGGCGATGTCACCAGTGACACGCTGATACCTCCCGGACTCCACGGCAGGGCTTACCTCCTGGTCAAAGCGGAGGGCGTTCTGGCCGGTATTGACCTGGTCAGGGAGATATTCCGGCGTGTTGACCCTGCGCTCACCTTTGACATACTGTTTCAGGATGGCAGCCGGATAAAACGGGGCGATATCATCGCCACCGTATCCGGCAGAGTGAGCAGCATCCTCACCCCCGAACGGGTATCTCTCAATTTTCTGCAAAAGCTCAGCGGCATCGCCACGCAAACGGCGCAGCTTGTCGTCGGAGCTGGCGACCTGCCGGTCACCATCCTGGATACCCGCAAGACGACGCCGGGGCTCAGGGCGCTGGAAAGGTACGCGGTACGCGTCGGCGGGGGGAAGAACCATCGCTTTAACCTGACCGACCTCATCCTGATTAAGGACAACCACCTGGTGGCAATGCGCGCCCTGGGCATGAGCCTGAAGGAAATTATCGCCAAAGCCAGAGAAAACTCCCCGCTGAGCCTGAAGATTGAGGTGGAGGTGACCTCTCCCGAAGAAGCCCTGGAAGCCGTCGAAGCCGGGGCGGATATAATCATGCCGGACAACATGAGTCCCGATGAAATGCGTCACCTGATAAGTCTGCTACCGTTCAATGTCAAGACTGAAGCCTCGGGCGGCGTCACCGTGGACAATATCCGTGAAGTAGCCGCCAGCGGGGTCAATTTCATCTCCAGCGGCGCCCTCACCCACTCCACCAAAGCCCTCGATATCAGCATCGAGCTTGAGCCGGATAGCGTCAGACTGCTCTGAGGGGATTGTTTAGCAGCTAACCTGGCATCTTGCCTGCCCCCTCTCTTAAATCTCTTCCCCTTCTCCTGCCAGGAGAAGGGGATAAAGGGGATGAGGTTATCTGCCTGTCTACCCCGCTGAGAGGACACCAGCCTACCGACGAAGCTTATCCCTTACTCCGATGCGGGAGCCGGTATCCAGAATGCCGCCACCGCGGGTTAAGCTCGCTTTTTCTGGATTCCGTGTCAGGCACGGAATGATAAATCATGTTATTAAACAGGCTTTCTGAGTGTTGTCAGCTGATCGGCGTTTCCCGCCGCATCTTGCGGACGAGTAAAGGAACGGCCACCGCCAGGACCAGCAGGCAAATCCACTGTACCTGATTCAGGGACAGGAAAACGGTATTGCTGTCCAGCCTCAAGAAGGAAAGAAAGAAACGCCCCACCGAATACATGACCAGGTAGAGCAGAAAGAGCGCGCCGCCGGGCTGAATACGCCCCCGCAGCTTCCACAGCACCCCGAAGATAGCCAGGTTCATCAGCAGCTCGTACGCCACCTGCGGGTGTGTCGGCGGCAGACCGTAGCTCGGACTGCCGGGGTGAGTATAGACCACTCCCCAGGGCAACGTGGTGGAAGTGCTGATGTGTTCTCCGTTAATAATATCCCCGATGCGTCCTATCGCCTGCGCCAGGACCAGTCCCGGAGCAATCGAATCGGCATAACCATCCAGCGAAAAATGACTGATTCTGGCGAATATCATTGCCGCCAGTGTTCCTCCCAGTACCGCCCCCCAGATGGCCAGTCCCCCTGTCCAGATGGCAAAGATAGCCGCCGGATTAGCCGAGTAGAAGTCCCAGTAGTCTATTACATGCACCAGGCGGGCGCCGATGATACCTCCGGGAATAGTCCAGACCGCCAGTGAATACAATCTATCGACAGAAAGGCCCGCTTTAGCCACCAGGTAAGCGGAGAGCCAGACCGCTACCGCGATGCCGACCACAATAAACAGACCGTGCCAGGACAGAGCAAAGGGGCCCAGGACAAACAATATCGGGTCCATTCCAATTGTTATCATCTGCCCTCCTCACCCTCCAGAACCAGGACATGGGTCAGGAAATCGACTTCCCTGAGACTGCCGACGATCTCCTTCCGTTCCCCGAAGAGCGTTTTGAGCATGATTTTACCGTCCTCGACACTGAGCGAGGCAACCTCTTCCATCACCAGCTCCCGGGCGCCGTTACGGTCAACATACGCCTTTGACAAGCACATTCTACGCCTCCTTTCCCTTAAGGGTAAACCTTCAGTGTGAACCCTCCAGTTCCCCCAGGGCACGGGATAACATTTCACTGGCCCGGTCCATCTCCTGCGCCGCCGCCAGCATTTTCTCACCCACACCGGACTCCCCCAGGCTCCTCATTTTGTCCGCCCATTCCCTGAACTCCTCCCCGTGTTCTTTATTATGGACTATCCAGTGCTCAAGCAGAATCTTCAGTTTAGCTTTATCATCGGCAGCCATGACACACCTCCACAAATAGTACCTTCAGACGACTCTGCAAATAGTCCCCCCTCTGCAAAAACTGTCCCGCTTCACTCAAGTTTAAAATTTGTCCCGGCTATCGAGCATTATGGTTACCGGGCCATCATTATGAATTTCCACCCGCATATACTGCTGAAAGCGGCCCGTAGCCACTTTCAGCCCGCTGGCGCGTGCCTGCTCAACAAACTGTTCAAATAAAGCTTCTGCCTGCTCCGGCGGCGCCGCCCCGGTAAAGCTGGGACGGCGTCCTTTCCTGGTATCGGCCAGAAGGGTAAACTGGCTCACTATCAGCACCTCCCCGCCAATGTCCAGCAGCGAAAGGTTGAACCTGCCCCCTTCATCGGGGAAGATACGCAGGTCAATCATTTTTGGCACCAGGTAACGGACGTCCTTATCCGTATCGTCAGCGGCCACGCCGACGAAAACCACCAGACCCCGCCCGACCCTGCCCACCTCCTCATCATCAACGCTGACCGAGGCTCCGCTGACCCGCTGCAGTAATGCCTTCACCAGAATATTCTATCGCAATAGAACCACCGGGGCAATTCCTAAAATCAGGAAAGACCCGCGGATAGATATTATGCGGTTCTGGCTGGTGGTGTCATTTCGATACCATTCCGCCTGTGGTTGGGATACCCCACCTTTCAGATTGCCACGTCGGCTGCGCCTCCTCGCAATGACATAGAAAAACTACCGAAGGCAAATGTTATCGAAGAGAATTTTTCTTCTGGACTTTTCCGGTATAAGGGAGTAGAATAATAGTGATGAGAGTTGTGCCGAGGCTCATTTATGGTGAATAGCATGAAACTCAAACTGTTGACGCTGACAGTAAGGTAACGAAGCAAGCACTGAGCCAGACGGCCAGTGCTTGTTAAGTTTAAGGAGGTATCGTTATGCAGTCGAGTCTGATTGGAAAAATCGAAAAGGCGAAACGCTACGCTCAAGAGAAAGAACGGGTTACCTTCTCCGCGCTCTCCGTCAAATTCCGTGGAGAGAATGACGATTATACTATTGACTACCATGACGGCCACTGGCACTGCTCCTGCCACTTCTTCTCCAACTGGGGACTGTGCAGCCACACCATGGCATTAGAGAAGATCCTGGGCAACATGCTCCCCGAAGAAGCCCTGACAACACAGTTCGAAGCGATACCCTGAAAGCTTAATCACTACCCGACCTTGCCGGCGGCAGGCCATAACGCCTGTCAGCCTGCTCTTTTTTCCCAACGCCTTCTTTTCTCCTCCCCACCGCAAGTTACACCTTTTTACGCTTCCATCTGCCCAGCCGGAAATAGGCTGTATAAGCCACCGCCCCGGCCAGATTCCCAGCCACTATCGCCCACCGTATTCCGTAGACGCCAAGCTCATCAACCCGTGGGAGCAGAACTGACAGGGGAACCTGTACCACCCAGATCATAAGCAGGCTAATCAGCATCGGCGGTAGTGTGTCGCCAGACCCGGAAATAGTCATCTGCAGTACAGCCACAAACCCCAGCACCAGGTAGCCCAGCGCCTCTATCCTGATGAAGCTGCTGGCCATGGCCACAAAGTCGGGGTCAGTATTGAAAATGCTGATGATACTTTCCGCCCGCAGCATCACTGCCAGGGCTAAGAAAATGATAAACCCTTCCATCAACCCGGCGGCCAGCCAGCCGCTCTTCTCGGCCCGCTCCGGCTGGCCGGCGCCCAGGTTCTGCCCCACCAGTACCCCGCCAGCCATCCCCAACCCCCAGCCGGGCAGATATAAAAACATCTCTATCCTCTCAGCCAGAATATGCGCCGCCACCGCCAGTGTCCCAAACGGCGTCACCAACCGCAAAAGCATCATACGGCCAAAAGTACGCGCCATCCCCATAATGGAAGCGGGAACACCAATCTTGACAATGCGCCAGATGATACCGGCCTCAAAGCGGAAACCTCTAAGGGTAAGCCGCAGCCGTGACCGCCCGCTGAAGAGTATCCAGAGGGTCAGTACCATCCCCAGAACGTAGGCGATGAGATTAGCCGTCGCCGCTCCGCTGACGCCCATGCGGGGGAATATCCACCAGCCGAGAATGAGAAAGGGGTCCAGAATCAGGTGAAGGCCACGGGCGGCCATAGTTATCTTCATCGGCCTTAATGCATCCCCTGACGCCTGCATGATGGCCTCTCCCATCATCCATAAGGACATCGCCAGTGAGCCGATCAATTGTATCCGCATGTAGGCGGCCCCTTCTGAAACCACCGCCGCTTCCAGGTTAAACAGCATCAGTATCGGCTCGGTAAGAAATATGCCTACCGAAGTGACCACCACGGCATAGACAGCGCTGATAGCGAAGGCTTGCCCGGCGACATGGTTAGCCCCGGCGGCATCGCCGGCTCCCACAAAACGGGCAACCATGGCCCTGGTACCGGTACTGAGTCCCCACCTGGCCACCATCAGCATCCAGACCACCATACCGGCAACGCCCACCCCGGCAATAGAGGCTGGCCCAAGCTGACCCACCCAGATCAGGTCAACGGTCATACCAATGACCCAGAGGCTCTCATTGAGCACCATGGGCCAGGATAGGCTCAGGAGATTACGAACGATACTGCCGCTGGTCCAGTCCCTATCAAACGCGGACTTCCCCGCAGGCGAATCCTTGACAGCTACCACGATAAGGGTCTCCGTACCTGAAATTTAGCCACGGATAAGGCGTTCCGCCTGCTCGATCGCCCCGGCAACCACGAACAATGAACCGGTAACGCAAATGAGGTCCTTTTCCCCGGCCATGGCCAGCGCCAGAGGCAGGGCTGCGGAAATATCCTCGGTTGCCTGTGCCGTCACTCCCTGCCGGCTGAACTCAGCGACAACGGAAGCCGTGGGCATTGCCCGGGGATGTATGGAGTGGGTGGCGATTACTTCATCAAACAGGGGAGCTAACTCAGCAACAATTCCGGCGATATTCTTGTCAGACGAAGCCCCGAAAATCAGAATAGCGCGGTCAAAGTCAAAATACTGTTCCAGGGCCAGCCTCAGCTTACGGGCGGAATCAGGATTATGGGCGCCGTCAACCACCACCAGCGGGTGACGGCCCAGTACCTGTAGCCGCCCCGGCCAGTTCACCCGCGCCAGCCCTCCGCTAAGGTTATCCCCGGACACAGACAATCCCTTTTCCATTAAGACCTCCAGGGCAGCCACGGCGGTAGCCGTGTTCTGTAGCTGGTGCTGCCCCAGCAGCGGGATTGACAACTGATAACTGCCCAGTCTGCCCTTTACCTGGAATGATTGCTGACTACTGTCGAAGCCGAGGCCCTGCCAGGTAACATCACTGCCCACCCTGACCAGCCGGGCGTCAGCGGCGAGGCAGGCCCGTTCAATTACCCGGGCGGCTTCCTCAGCCTGAGGGGAGGTCACCACTACGGTACCGGGCTTGATGATGCCGGCCTTCTCGGAGGCAATCTCGGTCAGGGTGTCCCCCAGTACGTCAGTGTGATCGTAGCTGATCGAGGTGAAAACGCAGACGTCAGGCTGCACCAGATTGGTGGCGTCAAGCCTGCCCCCCAGGCCCACCTCAATCACCTGGATATCCGCCTCTTTCTGCTCAAAGTAGGCAAAGCCCAGAGCCGTTATCAGCTCGAAGGTGGTCAAGCGTCCGTAGGTAGCCCTGTCGTTCACCTTCTTAACCTCGGGCTTGATTTTTTCCACAAGCGCGACAAGCTCATCGTCAGAGATTAGCCGGTCATTGACCCGGATACGCTCGTTAAAGACGTGAAGATGAGGTGAGGTGAACAGCCCGGTAGTATATCCGGCGGTGGTAAGCACTGAAGCCATCATCGCCGCTACGCTCCCCTTACCCTTACTGCCGGTAATGTGAGCTGTCTTCCTTTTCAGATGGGGGTTACCCAGCCGGGATAGCAACTCCCCCATACGCCTGAGGTCATAGTGGACGGCGTCACGCGGCCGGGCGTCCCTTTCATAGTCAATAAAGCTGTAGATATAGTCCAGAGCCTGCTGATAACGAGTAGTTGCTGACCTCATACCCTTCCGTCCTTGGGAAATGTTAAGGCTAATTATAGCACCGCTACTCACTACCCACAACTGAACCCCCCGGCGCAAGCCGGCTCCTGACAGCCTGACCCAGCCAGGTTTGATAATCAGCAATTGCCGTGATATTATGTTTGCAACCAACAGTACTGCAAGCGACCTGACAAATTCAGCACGGAGGATATTGCCGGGCGGTTACGCCTGATTTCTCCAGAACCTTTTTACTGAGGAGCGAAGTCCAGTGAGCAAAACCAGAGTTGGCATCATCAATGTTACCGGCTATGCCGGTGTTGAACTGGCCAGACTGCTTTACCGGCACCCGGAGGCAGAGCTGACCTCGGTTACGGGGCGGAGCGCCGCCGGGCAAAAGCTGGGTAAGGTCTTTCCCCACCTTGCCAGTATTGACCTGACCATCCAGCCCGAGCTTGAGGAGGTGGATATCGCCTTCTCGGCCATGCCCCACAAGGACAGCGCCAAAGAGGTTGTCCCCTTGCTCCAGAAAGGGGTCAAGGTGGTGGATATCAGCGCTGATTTCCGGCTGAAAGACGCCGCGGAATACCCGGCCTGGTACGGCTTTACCCACCCGGCTCCGGAGCTGCTGACAGAAGCGGTGTTCGGGCTGCCTGAGCTATATTACTCCAGGCTGACCTCCGCCCGCCTGGTGGCTAACCCCGGTTGCTACCCCACCGGAGCGATTCTGGCGCTGGCTCCGGCAGTCAAGGCGGGACTGATTGAGCCTGATATTATCATCGACAGCAAGTCCGGAGTCTCCGGGGCTGGCCGCACGCTCAGCCTGACCACGCACTACCCGGAGACCAATGAAGATGTATCCGCTTACGCCCTGGACGGGCACCGGCACCAGCCTGAGATTGCCCAGGAGCTGAAGCTGCTCAGTCCCCGGCGGCCGCCCTCGGTTACCTTCATCCCGCACCTGATACCGATGACCCGGGGCATACTGACCACCGCCTATGCCACTCTATCTCCGGGTAAAATCGCCGCCGGTGAAAAGGGAAAGCAGGAGCTTAGAGACCTTTACCTGGACTTCTACCGGGACAAACCCTTCGCCAGGATAGCTGAATCCTCTCCCCACACCAAGCACACCTGGGGGAACAACCTCTGCCTTATCTACCCCACCATATCCCGCGGCGGAGAGAAGCTCATCGTCATCAGCTGTCTGGACAACCTGGTGAAAGGGGCTGCCGGTCAGGCTATCCAGAACATGAACATTATGCTCGGCTTGCCGGAAACTACCGGACTTGAGGCGCTGGCTGTTTTCCCCTGACCTCCGACGCTCTCGGCGAACCAACGACGGTATAACCCCGCGATAGTTTGTCCCAAACCGCAATAAGACCGCCATTAAAAAAGAAGAGGAGCAATCTGTTTTGGCTGAGGGTAAAAAGAAGCGGAAGATTTTCTACGGCAGAGTTACCGCCTGGCCTTCATCACGTTCTCCATTGTGGCCACTATCGCCATGGTGCTGGCCTTATTTGCCCGGCCGCCCCGCCTTACCGGTAAGAGACGAGACATTTGAGAAGGCCTGAAGGAATCAGATACAATGATAGTTAATAGCTCGATCCCGGTTCTGAAGGGGGGACTGATATGACCGGCAGCAGCACGCGTCTGCCCCGGGATGTAAGGGAGCGATTCCGGGATTTACGTGCACTGGAAGGGATGTTAATCACGCCTGAGGACAGGGTCTGGCTGGAGAAGCCGCCCGCCCGGCCTGCGCCGAAGCCTACAGTGCTCTATCTGGGGTGTAATATTTTACGCACGCCTCACCTGGCGCAAACTATAGTCGCCCTCTTTGAGCACATCGGAGAGGACTTCGTAGCTTTGGGCGGGACTGCCTTTTGCTGCGGGCTGCCCGTTCAGACCACTGAGAACCGGGGACAGTCCTGGGGCGAAAGACTGACGATCCAGTTCGGACACTTCCAGCCGCAGCAGGTTGTGATGTGGTGCCCCTCATGCCTTTACTACCACCAGGAAGTCCTGGCGCTGGCGACACCTTACCCCGTGGTCCATGTGACGGAGTTCCTGGCGGAGAACAAGCACCGCTTCTCCTTCTCGCCTCTACCACCCACCAGGATAGCCCTCCACTACCACTGCGGTTCCCCGGCTCAAGACCGGCAGGCTGCGGCGGTCCGGAGCCTGCTTGCTGCCGTGCCCGGAATCGAAACCCGGGAGATTGGCAGCCTGCCCACCTGGGGGCGTAACTGCGCCGGAAATCAGAGAGACCGGATGGGACGCGAGGCCTGGGATTCCCTGATTACACCCTTTTTCGACAAGGCGACAGCGCTTCAGGCCGATGTCTTCGCTACGGCTTACCACGGCTGCTTACGGATGTACGGCGGCTATGAAAAAGGACAGCCTTTCTCGGTTGAGCACTACCTTTCCGTGGTGGCCCGCGCCCTGGGAATCACCTACCCGGACAAGTACAAGCAGTATCTTCACTGGAAGGACGAGGAGGCGATCCTCCAAGATGCGAGCGCCAATATGAAAGCCAGTAGCGTTACCGCGAGTTCGGCGTCACCGGTGGTGAAACGTATCTTTGTTGACGATTGTGGCTTTTAATGCCGGCGGGGGCGGGGAACAGGAACGGTCTGCCCGCATTATTGACTGAAGTTACAGTTAGAAGGCGCCAAATTGACGGGCCATTCCTGAACATGGTAAGATAAGAATCACGTAGTAAAGAAGGCATCCTCTAGCCAGAAGGAGAGTCATTGATGAAAGATAAAGTGGAAGTAGTATTAGACAAGATACGCCCCATGCTGGAACGTGACGGCGGTAATGTGGAGCTGGTGGACACCGTTGACGGTACGGTTAAAGTGAGATTAACCGGCGCCTGCGGCGGCTGCCCGATGGCTACCATGACGCTAAAGATGGGAATCGAACAGATACTGAAGGAAGAAATCCCGGAAGTCAAAGAAGTCGTCGCCGTCGATTAAAAGGTCAAACGATAGCCCGAATCAGCGGCCTCGTTTCCATGTCCAGTCTTCAATAAAGAGCGCTAGCACTAAAAGCGCCAGGACCGCTAAAGCGGCTACGCCCGCTCCGGAGAGCGGTGCAGCGAGCTTTAGCAACCTCATTAAAAGTTCCAGCCCCCAGAACCCGGCCAGGGCAACTCCGCTATAAAGCAAGGCTTTGCCTGCCCAGCAGGCCAGTAGAAATCTCCATATCGAGAAACGTAACACGCCAGCGGTCATGCCAGCCACATCAAGGGGCAGGAAAGGAACCAGCGCGAAGACAAAGATGGCCACAATGCCCCATTTCCTCATCCAGTACCGGGCCCTGGTATACGTCCGGTTATCCTGGATGACGCTACGCCCGCTATAACCTGCAACATAACCGACCATCTCCCCCAGCGCCCCCCCGGCGCCGCCGATTATCCCCACCACAACCGGGTTTAAGGCAGCTCCCAGGGCAGAGATTATCAGGATCCCGGGCATGGGCAAAATGATGGTAGCATTAGCCACCAGGCTGATAAGAAAAGCGCCCAGGTAGCCCAGTTCCTTAAACTCGGCTACCCTGTCCCGGTACAGAAATAGGGTAACGCTAATGGCAACCACCAGAAGCACCGTCAGCAAAGGGATGACCAGCCCCCTCAGCATATTACCCTTCTTCTCACCGGCAGACCGCTTATCGCGGTCGACTTTAATACTCATCGTTGCACCCTGAACCCCGCAGCCCCCGGCGTGGTAAAAGAAGCTGAATACAGCCTCCTGAAACCGGGAAGCCAAGGCTATTGCCGAGTGACTGCATCCCTGCTATACTTTACTGGCATGCCCCCATCGTCTAGAGGCCTAGGACGACACCCTTTCAAGGTGTAGACAGCGATTCGAATTCGCTTGGGGGCACCATCCCCTCTTCTCAGAATTTTCCCTTAAGCTCTTGATAGGTCTCCGCCAGGGCTTCCGGAATCACCCTGACATCAGATAGTACCGTCATAAAATTGGTGTCCCCTCCCCAGCGGGGCACGATATGGGTATGAAAATGGTCTTCGATACCGGCCCCGGCTACCTTCCCGATGTTTATCCCAAGATTGAAACCTTCGGGATTAAACGCCTTCCTCAGCACCGTGATACCCCGCCGCACGACTTCAAAGTGCTCGTGGAGTTCCTCATCGGTCAATTCCTCCAGGCTGCCGGCGTGCTGATAAGGTGCTACCAGCAGATGGCCGGGACTGTAGGGATAGCCGTTCAGCATGATGAAGTGCTGACTGCCCCGGTACAGGATATAGTTGGCCACATCATTGTCCTCCTCCGGCTTATCACACAGCATACACCCGGCGGCCTTCTTCATCCTGACATATTCGATGCGCCACGGCGCCCAGATATGCTTCATGCTATTCTCCCTAATTTTGCTGTCACCGCTATTTTAGCACATTACGGATCAAGATATTGGGGCGCCGTTAATGAGTAGTGAGCAGACTGAAATTAGAGGATTGTAAAAAATCCGGCGATGCTTTATATTTAGTCATGGCTAACCTCGACCCGGACAACAGCGGGCTCCAGGCTGACCTCGCAGCCGGCAAACCTGCCGTCGCCGCACGGGGGCGATTTAGCGTCAGCGACCGGGCTGAAGCCGGTACTATCATCGGCTCCCACACCATGACCCATGTCTACGGCCACGGTTTCTATGTCATTATACCGGAAATCTACCGGCAGCTCGGACTGGTTCCTCTTCAAGCGGGCTTGATTGACACCGTAAGGTCACTATGCGGCGGGCTCGGCAGTATGCTGGTGGGCTTCATCGTGGACATATATAAACACCGCCGGGGACTCTTCCTGGGATTGAGCATAATGACCATGGGGGTAGGATACTTTCTGGTCAGCGTCGCCCCCAACTATGCCCTTATCCTGATGGCTCTGGCTTTAGCCAGCATCGGGAATGCCATGTGGCACCCCCCGGGCCTGGGGCTGCTCTCCGAGCGCTACCCCAGGCGGCGCGGTCTGCTCATCGCCCTGCACCGCTCCAGCGGCAGCGTGGGAGATACCTTAAGCCCGCCCCTGGTGGGATTTCTGCTGGTCGCCATCACCTGGCAGCAGACATTACAGGCCGCCCTGCCCCTGGCTATCCTGCTCAGTGTTGTACTGTGGGTTTTGCTGTGGAATGTGGGCGGGAGCAGAGTCCAGCACGGCAGCCTCAAGAGTAATCTCCAGAATTATGCGACTGCCCTGCGTGAAGCGGGGCGGGATTCCGGCCTGCTCACCCTGCTACTCGTCTCCGGGGTGCGGGGCATGGGTGACCGGGGACTCTTCCTGTTCATACCCCTGTACCTGGCGCAGAACCTGGAAATGAGCACGATAGGAATAGGCTTCCACCTGGGCCTGCTTACTTTCCTGGGTATTGCCTCCGGGCCGGTGATAGGAGCCATATCTGACCGCATCGGCCGCAAGCCGATGATAATACTGGTGCTGTTCATGTCCGCCATATTCCCACCCCTGATGGTAATGTCCGGAGCCGGTATCGGCCTGACTATCAGCATCGCCCTCTTCGGTGTTTTCCTCTACTCGATTAACTCCCTGGTCCAGGCAGCGGCCATGGACGTAGCCGAAGGCAAGAAGCTGGAGGGGACCCTCATCGGCTTGCTCTGGGGCAACAACGCCCTCTTCAGTGCCGCCTCACCGATCCTGGCCGGGGCGCTGGCCGGCATCTTTGGTTTTCAGGCGGCCTTCTATTATGCCGCCGTCATGTTTTTCGCCGGGGGTCTGCTGGCTTTCCGCTTACCGGTGCGAAAAATTCCTCAGCCCTAGTCTCCTGTCAGGCAAATGAACAAACAGCCATATCCCTTGAATGAGAGGACTCAGCGTACAGGCCATCCAAGCGCTCATCCCCCGCTTGTTGTCAAAAGATGCCTCTTTGAACTATAGTTAAATCAGGAATGAAAGATAAAACCCCCCCCGGCGAGACGGTAACCTTCCTGGGAACAGGCGGCGCCCGCTTTATGATAATCAGCCAGCTTCTGGCTACCGGCGGCTTATGGTTGAACCTGAACGGTACCCAAATACTGGTTGACCCCGGCCCCGGCTGCATCATCCAGGCAACCAAGAGAAAACTCGACGCCGAAAAACTGAGCGCCATCATCATCTCGCACCGCCACCTGGACCACTCGGCGGATGTCAATATTATGGTCGAGGCGATGACGCAGGGCGGGCATAACCGGCACGGCCGGTTCTTTGCCCCGGCTGACGCCCTGGACAATGAGCCGGTCATCTTCTCCTACCTCAAGGAACGCCTTGAGGGTGTTGAGATCTTGAGGGAGGGAGGGTCATACACGATAGGCGATGTGTCATTCAGCACCCCGGTGAGACACATTCACCTGGTAGAAACCTACGGCATGGTCTTCAGGACTCCCGCGCATACCTTCTCCTATATTGCCGACAGCCGCTATTTCGATGGTCTGTGCCGGCACTATGGCGGTGAGCTGCTCATTATCAACGTGGCCTTTCTGGAACCCAAGCTCATGGACCCGCGAATGGTGGAATCTGCGGAGGCTGACAACAGCCAGTTCCCCGGCGACCATATATCTGTGCCGGATGCGGAGCGTATTATCCGGAAACTAAAGCCCGGTGTAGCTATTATGACTCATTTTGGCATGTCCATGTGGCGGGCAAAACCGTGGCAGATTGCCGAAAAGCTGTCCGAGAAGACCGGCGTTAAGGTAATTGCCGCCCGGGACGGCATGAAGTTCGACCTGGCGCAGGTGGACAACATCCGGGACTAGTAGACTGTACGCACAATCTTTCGCTCAGGAACCCGGTTATCATTGCGAGGAGGCGGAGCCGACGAAGCAATCCCGCTGAATGAGATTGCTTCGCCTCCGCTTGAGCGGGATGGCTCGCAATGACAGGACACGACTACGGTACGAAACGGGTTGTGTTACATCGTACTAGCTTACTTCACTTGATTGAATGCGCCCGGAAACTGTTCTTGACAAAAGCTCAAAAGAGTACTTATACTGGAAATTGACTGGGAAAACTGAATAGCCAAAAGGCTGAGAACGAGACTAGTATGCCCCCAGCGGGGTTCAGAGAGCCGGGTAAGGTGTGAGCCGGTACCGGCGCAGGGGTTGAATGGACTCGGGAGCCGCAAACCGAAAAGGGGTTCCCCCTGAGTAGGCTTTGACGGAAGGGCACCGTTATCAGAGCCTGGGGTATCGCTTAAGAATGCTTGAGCTGTACCTGAAAGAGATGAGGTTGTCCGAAAAGGGCTCCTTGTCATTGCGAGGGCGAAGCCCGTGGCAATCTCTGAGATTGCTTCGCCTTCCGACTTTGTCGGAATGGTTTCGCAATGACAGCCTGGGGACAGCCTCAAGTAGGGTGGCACCGCGAAGGAAAAACCCCTCGCCCCTGCGGGCAGGGGTTTTTTGTTTATGGTACGGGAGGGGCTATATGTATTATCCGACCCTGGAAGAAGTCAAAGGTTACCGGAAGAAAGGTAACCTGGTGCCTGTCTACCGTGAGATTGTGGCCGACCTGGAGACTCCGGTGTCCGCGTTCCTCAAGATTAACCGGGGCGGCTATTCTTTCCTGCTGGAGAGTGTCGAGGGTGGCGAGAGGCTAGCCCGCTACAGCTTTATCGGTACCGAGCCTTACCGGGTACTGACTACCAGGGGAGAGGACAGGGTTGACCCCTTGCCTCCGGTCGCCGAGGAACTGAACAAATATAAACTGGTAGCCGTTAACGGACTGCCCAAGTTCTGCGGTGGCGCTGTAGGCTTTCTCAGCTATGAAACGGTGACCCGCTTTGAAGACTTGCCCTCTCCGGAGCGCGACCCCCTGGGCTTGCCGGAATCGCTGTTCATGTTCGTCGATACCCTGCTCATCTTCGACCATGTTACCCATAAGATAAAGGTATTGAGCCATGTCCATCTCGA
>JAUYMF010000018.1 GCA_030698765.1 Dehalococcoidales bacterium | reverse complement strand
AGCCCCTTTTAAACTATTTTATACTTTGTGCGATATTTGATTCTGCTTGCCTTTGGCGTTGAGTTGTCTTTGACAAAGTCCCAGGAACTGAGAAGCGGTTCTGGCCGGAACTGCTAAGGAACTCATTACATGATGCGCTTGAGCCTGGGGTTGTGAGTGATGCCGGGGATTCGTCCCCTCTTGGCAACCGGCTTGCCTTCCACCTCATGAGGGTCGGCGGTGAAGTCAATCGGCCGGGCTCCACTGATATAGCTGCCGACACCAAAGCCATCAACCGGAGCCCCACTTTCGATAAAATAGGTGATCCGTTCCGGGTCGAGACCGCCGCTGACGAAGATTCTGACGTGTTTGAATCCGGCCATGTCCAGTCTGGCTCTCACCTCTTTGACCAGGTCGGCGGTGACGCGGCCCCTTTCCGCGGGAGTATCCAGCCGGATGCTGTTAAGCTTCTCTCCCAGCGCCTCAGCTACGCGCAGGCTTTCCTCGGCTTCATCCTTGAAGGTATCGACCAGCGATACCCGGAGCACTTCCGGTGGCATGTGTTTGTCAAAGGCGAGGGTTGCCCGGACGGTATCTCCCATAATGATTATCAGGGAGTGGGGCATTGTCCCCGATGGTCTGATACCTGCCAGCCTGGCGCCGGCGATGCTGGAGCAGCCGCTACAACCCCCGATAATGGCTGAGTAGTCCATTATTCCGGCTACCGAAGGATGAACGTGGCGGGCGCCGAAACTGATAACAGGTATCCCTCCGGCCGCGGTCACGCATTCCCGGGCGGCGGTTGCCCAGCCGCTGGAGTGGGACAGGTAGCCATCTATCGCCGTTTCGTACAAGCCGTAGCTCCGGTAGGGGGCGGTAATACGCAGTACCACTTCTCTCTGTGCCATGGTCTCCCCTTCGTCCAGCGCCCAGACCTCGTGTTTACCTTCAGGCAGTACCCGGGCCAGTAGAGCCTTGACCTCCTCCATGCCGCTGAGCACTCCGGCCCGGCTGGTGAATACTTCCATGGTTACTACCGGATCGAGCCCTTCACGGCGCAGGACTTCCATGGTATGAGCGAAGTAAATATCGGCCGTCTCTCCGGAAAGAACAGCTTCAGCGGGTTCGAATCGAGGAGTCATTACCGCTTTCCTCCTGTACCGGTCAATTTTGCTCCCAGTACCTTCTCCATGTGGTCGAGGGCGAAGCGGTGTGCCGCCTCGTCGGGTGAAGCTACGCAGTCCACCGGCACCTCCACCTGGTAATCGCGGTTGCGGGCATCGGCGGTGGTGTGCAGGACGCAGATATTGGTCAGTACGCCGCAGATAATCAGTTTCTCCGGTTTCAGTTGCTTGAGCTTCTCTTCCAGGGAGGTACCGAAAAAACCGCTGTAGCGCTTTTTGGGTATTATCTCGCCGGGATAGGCGGCTAATTCAGGGATGACTTCGGCTTCAATGGTGCCCTCGATGCAGTGAGGAGGGAACATATTGAACTCAAGGTCATCAGGGTCATGGTGGTCGCAGATAAAGAATATCTTGGAACCTTGCGTCAGCTCCCGCTCCAGCAGACGCTGGATATTTGGGATGATGCGGCGCGCTCCCTCGCCACAGTACAGGGGATAACCTTCTTCCAGGAAACCCCTGAGCATATCAGTTACGATGACCGCGTTAGCCATTACTCTACCCCTTTATCGTCTACAGAATCGATATCCGATGACGGTTAACCTTCTCTCTCCTTCAGCCGCGGCGCGTATATGACACTTGTCGTTTCTTGAGGCAGCTTGCCGGAGGATACAGGGGTATTATAATACAACTTAAGTTCCGAGTCACTCACCTCTGTCTTCAGGGCATTATTTGACACGGCAGGCGTGAGTGGCTATGCTGAATTTAGTTATTACTGAGAGGAGTCCGGCTTTGGCTGATTTGTCAATTTTCCAGCAGGCGCTGGGCATCTCCTTTGATGAGGTGGGCTTGCTGGAGCAGGCCCTGGTTCACAGCTCTTACTTTAATGAGAACCCCGGCTTTGTGCGGGCTTCTAATGAGAGACTGGAATTTCTGGGGGATGCCGTTTTGGGTCTGGTTGTTGCTGAAAGGCTGTATTGTGACTTCCCCGACTATACTGAAGGAGAGATGACCAGGCTTCGCGCCGCTCTGGTCCGGCGGGAAACACTGTCCCGTATAGCGAAATCAATTAGCCTCGGTGACTACCTTTACCTGGGGAAGGGTGAGGAGGCAAGCGGCGGCCGGTCAAAGCCGGCTAATCTGGCCGCCGGACTGGAAGCGGTAATCGGCGCTATCTTTCTTGACCAGGGGCCAGCCGTCACCGGGGGCTTTATCCTGAGATTACTTGATCCCGAGCTGCAAAAGGCGGTTGGTCAGGCTGCCGGAGTTGACTATAAATCAGAGCTTCAAGAGCTGACCCAGGCCGGGAAACAGACGGCGCCCACCTACCATGTAGTTGCAACGGCAGGGCCGGACCATGACAGGTGGTTCACCGTTGAGGTGAGACTGGGGGAAACGGTGTTGGGCAGTGGCTCAGGTAAGAGCAAGAAAGCGGCAGAGGCAGAAGCTGCCCGCCTGGCCTTGGAACATCTCTCCGCCGACTTTACACAGTAGTCCCTCTTTGTTAAACTTCAATTGACAGTACCGGTCATCCGACATTCTGTAGAGGTGTTATTATGGGGAAAAGAGATTACCGACAGCGAGAATCAAAGAAACCGAAAAAGGATGCCAGGAAGATTCCGACGACCAATGTCCTGCAACCTCCGACTACCGTGGAAGTAGTCAAGAAAGGGAAGAAGGAACGGGAAGAAGATGACCAGGGCAGATAGCCGCTTTCCGGAGTGAAGTTTGCCCGCGGGATGAGGATGGTTCAGCACTTACCTCCGGAGCGACATCCGGCGTTGCCTGACGGGATTGTTAACAACGAATCTTCCTTACGGGCAAGGTTTATTCGGGCAAGGTTTATTCCGGGATAGGTTTACGATGGCTGAATTAGCCTCGGTCAGGGTGATAGTGTACGGTCGTGTTCAGGGCGTCTACTTCCGTGCCTTCGTCTCCAGTCATGCCGAGGAGCTGGGCATCACCGGTTACGTGTGTAACTTGCCTGATGGCAAAGCGGTTGAGGTCCAGGCTGAGGGAGAGAGAGGGCGACTGGAAGAGTTGATCGGTTACCTTAAAGTCGGGCCGCCCGGAGCCAGCGTGGAAAGAGTTACCGCCGACTGGTCAGAATATGGCGGCGGGTATTCACGGTTTAGTATTAAGTATTAGCGGTATCCTTTCTGTCAGGAGATCACTTGCCTATAATGGGAACTCAGCTTTCGAACCCCTTTTTGGCTTCACTGATTAAATCGAGGTAGTCCGGCTTGATGTCCAGTATCTCTGAAGCTTCGGAATCCACTTCGTAAGGTTCACCAATGAAAATCTTG
>JAUYMF010000017.1 GCA_030698765.1 Dehalococcoidales bacterium | reverse complement strand
ATATCAGTGGAGCCCGGCCGATTGACTTCACCGCCGACCCGCATGAAGTGGAAGGCAAGCCGGTTGCCAAGAGGGGACGAATCCCCGGCATCACTCACAGCCCCAGGCTCAAGCGCATCATGTAATGAGTTCCTTGGCAGTTCCGGACAGAACCGCTTCTCAATTCCTGGGACCTTGTCAAAGACAGCTCAACGCCAAAGACAAGCAGAACCAAATATCGCACAAAGTATAAAATAGTTTTAAAAGGGGCTTGACAGGCAATATATTTATGGTTTAGAATGTAATTGCAAATGAATTGCATTAGCGTTACAAGTGATGAGCACTAATCGTAAGACAATCGAAGAAACCCGGAGGGCGTTAAAAGCTCCCGGACTGAGGGTCACCAGCCAGCGGGCTTTGATCCTGGATATTATCCGCCGTGGAGGAGGGCATCTTGACGCTGATGAGGTGTATCGCCGCGCCCGGCAGAAACAGCCACGGCTAAGTCTGTCCACGGTTTACCGAACGCTACAGACGCTGAAGAAACTGGGGCTGGTAGAGGAACTCCACTTTAATGAGGAACACCATCATTACGAGGTAAAACCAGCCGCCGACCATCATCACCTGGTATGTCTGAATTGCGGCAGGGTACTCGAATTCGAGTACCCGCTGGCCCGCATGATAAAGAACAATGTCCCCGAAGCTAAAGATTTTGAGATTACGGAGACTGAACTGCACATCGGCGGGTATTGCGCCGAGTGCCGCCGGAAAAGGGAATAAATTTTTGATAAAGCTTTTGCAAATGAGAAGCATTTGTATCCAAACACGGGAAGAACCAAAAGTAGAGGAGGAGGTGATACTGAAATGTTGCCTTTCGGTTTAGTAGTATTGATGGTAATGCTATCGATAGCGGTTGTTGGTCAGGAGTCAGCGGCTCCCCGAACACCCGTCAGACACCCGAAAAAGAGTGAAAAATTTGAAGCCATCATTGACCAGTGTTACTTAACATGGTGATGATTTAAAGAACAGGGGGAAAAGCGCCGGGCGGGTTGTTAAACCCGCCCGGCGAGATAATTCTAGCAGAAAGGGGGAATATAACCAGTGTTGGGTTCGTTTTTAATCACACTCAGAGAAGGGCTGGAAGCCGCCCTTATCATTGGCATTATCCTGGCTTACCTGGCCCGGACTGATAACCGGCAGAGCTTCAAATCAGTCTGGATGGGAACATCACTGGCGGTCCTGGTCAGCCTGATTGCCGGCGTTATCATCTATTTTACGGCCGGAGAATTCAGCGGGCGCGGTGAACAGATCTTTGAAGGTATCGCCATGCTGTTTGCCACCGGCATCCTCACCTGGATGATATTCTGGATGCGCAAGCAGGCGATAGATATTAAAGCTCACCTTCATGCCCAGATACAAACGGCGCTTACCAGCGGTTCATCCTTCGGGCTGGTACTGCTGGCCTTTGTCGCCGTGGTCAGAGAAGGGATTGAAACAGTACTCTTCCTCTTTGCCGCCACCAGGGTAGCCGAATCGCCGCTCTTATTTACTATCGGAGGGCTGCTGGGACTGGTTATAGCCGTAGCTATCGGCTACAGTATTTACAAGGGCACATCCCGGCTCAACCTGAGAACCTTCTTCAATGTAACCAGCCTGATACTGGTCGTGTTTGCCGCCGGGTTACTAGCTCACGGCATCCACGAGTTTCATGAAGCCGGGATTATCCCGCCGGTAATAGAGCATGTCTGGGATATCAACCATATCATCCCGGAAAGGGAGACACTGGGGCGGTTCCTGACGGCTATCGTCGGCTATAACGCTAACCCCTCCCTGGTGGAGGTAATCGCCTACCTCGTCTACCTGACTTTAGCGCTATGGAGCTATTTCCGCCCCGTGGCCGGCAGGGTAGAAAGCGCCGGGCATGAGAAAGCCAGAATAGCCCGAGCATCATAGTAAATTAAAAGGTTCATGGTTCATACTTAAGGAGGTTAGAAAAATGAGTCTGTGGCGCACGGTACTGAATACCCTCGCCTTTGGCAGAGCAGACGGCAATTGCCACGGCGGAAACGGTACCATCGAAGCTAACGGTCTGAGGAAGTTAGGCATTGTCGGTAGTCCCAATGTGGGCAAGAGCGTGGTCTTCAACAGGCTCACCGGTGTCTATGCTACCGTATCCAATTACCCCGGCACCTCTATAGACGTAACCCGCGGGAAAGCCGTAATTGACGGAGAAGAATTCGAGGTAGTGGATACCCCGGGGATGTATTCGCTGCTGCCCATCACTGAAGAAGAGCGGGTAGCCAAGGCAATACTACTGGAAGAAAAACCCGAAGTAGTCCTGCATATAGTTGATGCCAAAAACCTGGAGAGGATGCTGCCGCTTACCCTCCAGCTCATTGAGGCCGGACTCCCCATCATGCTGAACCTTAATATGATTGACGAGACTGAAACCGCCGGGATTGAGGTCAACATCAATCAACTTGAAGAAGAACTGGGCATTCCGGTAGTCGCCACCGCCGCCACTACCGGCCGCGGCGTAGAGATGCTGAGAAAGAGACTGGGAACCTATGTTAGAAGCCAAAGCGGCATCAATTAAATACGATAAGCCACTGGAGGCAGCCCTGGACACGATTACCGGTCTGCTTAAAGGCAGTTACGGTATCTCCAAGAGAGCAGTGGGCCTGCTTCTGCTCCAGGGAGACCCGGAGATAGACAGACTGGTGAAAGAACAGGAAAACGAGGATTACCCGGCGATACAAACCGTATTGACTGAAACCAGGAACGCCTACGGCCAGCCGCTCAGCTACGTCATTGCTTTAAACCGTCAGCAGGAGGTCAGGCGTATCCTCTCCACCACCGTGACCACCCGGGAACGGCGCGGCAAGAGACTGGCTGAGCGGCTGAGCCGGGCGATGATGAACCCTATCACCGGTATTCCCATTCTCCTGGCGGTCCTTTACTTCGGACTGTACCAGTTTGTCGGCGTGCTCGGAGCCGGGACCTTCGTCGACTTCATCGAGAGCACGGTATTCGGAGAATGGATTAACCCATGGGCGATCAAACTCTTCACCACTATTATTCCCTTCAAGGTTATTCAGGACTTATTTGTCGGTGAATACGGCATTATTACCCTGGGTCTGAGCTATGCCTTCGCCATCATCCTGCCCATCGTCGGCACCTTCTTTATCGCCTTTTCCATCATCGAAGATAGTGGCTATCTCCCCCGGCTGGCGATGCTTATCGACAGGGTATTCAAGGCAATCGGCCTCAACGGCCGGGCGGTAATCCCGATGGTGCTGGGCTTCGGCTGTGATACGATGGCAACCATCGTCACCAGGACACAGGAGACGCGGCGGGAGCGGGTTATTACCACCCTCCTTTTGGCCCTGGCCATTCCATGTTCGGCACAGCTCGGCGTTATTTTCGCTATTCTATCCGGGAGCGGGCCGGGCCCACTGCTGGTCTGGGCAAGCACGGTAGCGTTGATACTGCTGTTAGTAGGTTTCCTGGCATCCCGCATTATCCCCGGAGAGAAGGCCAGCTTTTACATGGAGATACCGCCGTTACGGCTGCCCAAGCTCTCCAACATACTGGTCAAGACCTACACCCGGCTGCAGTGGTACTTTCTTGAGGTGCTGCCTCTCTTTTTGATTGCCAGCGCCATGCTCTGGCTGGGTAAGCTGACGGGACTTTTCGACATTATCATCAGCGGAATAGAACCCCTGGTCAGGCTCATCGGGCTGCCGCCACAGGCCGCCGTCGCTTTCCTCTACGGCTTTTTCCGGCGGGACTTCGGCGCCGCTGGACTGTATGACCTGCACAGCGATGGGCTGCTGACGGGAGTACCGCTGGTAGTAGCGGCAGTCACCCTGACCCTGTTCATCCCGTGCGTGGCCCAATTCATGGTGATGCTGAAGGAAAGGGGCTTGAAAACGGCGCTGACTATCGCCGTTTTCATCTTTCCCTTTGCTTTCTTTGTCGGTTACGTACTCAACCTGATTTTGACTACTCTGGGGGTGACATTATGACATGTCCACTCTGCGGCTATCATTTCCGAGAGGAAGAGGGATTAGAGGCCTGTCATGGGTGCTTAATGACGTCAGGCTGCCATATGGTGAAATGCCCCAACTGCGGCTATGAGGTAATCAAGGAACCGAAACTGATAAAAGCGCTTAAATCCTGGAGGCAAAAGAAATAATGGAGCTACTTGAGCAAGCTGAAGAAATCCTGGAAACGCTATGGATACGCACCGAAGAGAGAAAAGAGGATTCCGTGGCACTCGATGACGTGGGAAACGGCGACAAAAAGCCAGTCGAGCAGTTACTGAGTGCCGGCTACGTTTCCGCTGACGGCAACCGCCTCAGGTTAACCGGCGCCGGAAAGCCCGAGGCGATGAACATAGTGAGAAGGCACCGCCTGGCTGAACGGCTGCTGGTTGACGTTCTGGGGACGACCGGAGATACGCTTATGCATGAAAAGGCGTGTAAATTCGAGCACCTTCTTGACCGGGGGCTGGATGAAAGTATTTGTGTCCTGCTGGGGCATCCCAGGGTCTGCCCTCACGGCAATCCCATACCGCCCGGAAAGTGTTGCCAGCAGAAACGCTCTTCAATGCAGCAGGTGGTTACTCCGCTGTCACAGCTAACCGCGGGGCAAAAGGGCAAAGTAGCCTATATCTACGCGCCGGATTCAAACAAGCTGCAGAAATTGATGGCGATGGGCATCCTCCCCGGAACGCCGCTCAGCCTTATCCAGAACTTTCCTTCCTATGTCTTCCAGGTTAACCAAACTCAATTCGCTGTGGACAAAGAAATCGGCGATACTATCTACATCCGCCTGATCGAAGAGAAGTCCTCCCACCAGACAGGAGAAGAACCAGCACACAGGTCCGGACGGCAAAGAGACAAGCGGGAACGACATTCGGAATTGGTGCAACCGAAAGGAAGGTGACCGGCCTTACCTGTAGCCGCCGCTTCTGCCCGGACAGCAGTTGCTCTCAATAGTTACCGGTTCCGTCAAATGCAGCTGCTTCCCGGCCGATTTCACTTAACGGCGGCAGAGAAAACCTTATCCCTTCTCGTGGAGGACATTACCCAGACCTTGACCTGTGGCAGCAATCTTTCCACGTCATCTCTGCGGCACAGCTCGGTACCCGGTGTTAACACGGCCGCCGAACCCATCGCCACCGCCAGTCGGCAGGCATCCAGCAGTGACCCCCCGGCAGCCAGCTTCAGGGCAAGGCCGGCTACGGTACAGTCCCCCGCACCCACGACGCTTTTTACCTTTACCGGCGGCGGTACCGCCTTAAACAGGCTGTCCCTGGTGGCAGCAATGATACCATCTTTCCCCCGGGATATGACCACTACCTTAATACCCATCTCCACCAGGCTTAAAGCCCCTTCAATGATCGCCTCCTCCGTGGGAAGCTCCCTGCCCAGCAACTCCTCCGCCTCGTAAACATTGGGCTTAATAAGATATGGCCCCGCTTTGATGCCCTCCGCCAACCATGGACCGGAGGTGTCAAGGATTGTTCTTATATTGCTGGCCGCGCAATGGTTAATGATGTCACAGTAAACGCTCACAGGGACGCCGGGTGGCACGCTGCCACTGGCCACAATCATATCCGGCCGGGGGCGTACCTTCTCCAGCTTCTTAAAAAACCTCTCCAGTTCCCTGCGGGAAATACGGGGGCCGGGCGCGCTTATCATGGTCTGCTGGAAAGTTTTGGTATCGTTAATGATGAAGTTGGTGCGGGTCTCCTGCTTGATCGGGGTAAAGCTGCACAATACCCCCTCTTCATCAAGCAGTATTTCCACCGCCCGGCCATCAGGCCCGCCGATAAATCCATGGGCTACCGTCACCTCATCCATTTCATGTAGCGCCCGGGATACGTCGATGCCCTTACCCCCGGCATCACGTCGGCGTCTGACCCAGCGGTTGACCTCCTGCAATTCCAGTCCATGAACCGAAATATGCTCATCTACAGAAGGATTAAGAGTAATGGTAACAATCATCAACCTTCTCCAATCTTAATAGCTCCGATACCAGCCCTCTGATATATCCGCCAGCTCCTGAAAAGATGCCCCGAACCTCCGGTACCAGGGCACCGCGTATTTGGCCGCTATTTCGGACAGTTTCTCCAGTCTCTCGACGGCTACGGTTGACAGGTAATGAACCCGCTCCCCGTCATCTTCAATACGCGTTGCTTCCTGCCAGATAGCCCGGCCCGCCAGAAAACCGGAAGCCCCGGCCCGACAGGCAATCTCCACCTGCTGGCAAAAAACATCGAACTCCACACCGGCGCTAAGTACCACCCAGGGGACCCGTGAAGCTCTGTCAAGCTGACGGCAAAGCTCAATTAGCCCGGATTTATCCCCGGGATAGGGCGGGTCAGCCGGAAATTCCGCCTTGAGCACATCTATCGGGAAGTTGTTAACATCACGGGCAGTTTCAATTACCAGCTTCCCTTTTAATTTAGATAACTCCTCCGGGTGCTTGATTTCATTGCCTACGGGATAGGTCTTGGGTTCCACCAGGAAGGGAATATCATGCTTGATGCACTCTAGGGCTACCATATCCACCGTCTCCAGTTGCTTTTGGGCTAACTCTTTCAGGTCCGGGCGGTAGTAAAGCAGTATTTTTACCGCCGAAGCCCCCATCCGCTTAATCTTTTCGACGCCCCAATCATCGAGCAAGCCGGTCAAACGGGACTCCTTCTCGCCGTAACCGGAAGCCTCAATACTGACCAGAAGCCCCGTAGTTTTGGGCAACGCCCCCTGACCGATACACTGAGCGGCGCCGAATACCGGGTCAAGCAGCACCGCGCTGGCATGTTCCGCCAGCGCGGTGCACAGCTCCAGCTTACGCTTGACCATCTCCTCATAGCCGATTCTTTCCGGATTCTGGCGGTCAATCATACTGCGTAACGAGTCGCGGTGGTCCATGGCGCACATGGTAAAAATACCATCCGTAGTGGCAATCTGCCGCAAACCCGCTATCTTACCGATGCTTAAGTCGCTCATCTTCATTCCCCCTTTTTCACGACATAAAAATATTATGAAGCAAAATAGGTGTTTAATCAAGGCGATGCCGGATTTAACAGATGATTTTGATATCAGGGTTGTTTGGAAATTAACCGTTTCGTTGTTGTTAAACGCCCTCTTCATTTGTCCCGGATAGCAGCTATCAGTTATAATCTAAATAGTTACCACCTTACTGCTTTCCGAAGGTAAAAAAATAGTGTCCTGGTTTTACGATATTGGACGGGCGTTAGTCAAAATTATGCTCTTTTTCACTGCCCGCTGGCAGGTCAAGGGTAGAGAAAACATTCCCGGCCAGGGACCGCTGCTGGTGGTCGCCAACCATCTTGGACTGGTTGACCCGCCGTTACTTGCCGTCAGTCTGAACCGGAAGGCGATATTCATGGCCAAACAGGAGCTATTCCACTCCAGGTTCTCCAGCTACTTCGTCAGCGGTTTCGGCGCGTTCCCGGTGCAGCGGGGCCAGCCGGACAGGAAAGCCCTGCGCCATGCAGAGCGAGTACTGGCGGAAGGTTTTGCCCTGGTGATGTTTCCGGAAGCGAGTCGGAGCCGGAACGGGGAATTACAACCGGCCCTTCCGGGCTCGGTACGGATAGCGCTGCGCAGCGGCGCCACTATACTACCCGCCGCTATCACCGGCACGGAGCAAATCAAGGGAATGGGCTGGCTGCTGCGCCGCCCCCGGCTTACGGTCAATTTCGGCGTTCCTTTCCAGTTACCGCCGCGTGATGGTAAATTGTCCAGGGAAGAGCTTGCCGAGTGCACCAGCTACATGATGCAGCGCATCGCCCAACTGCTTCCACCGGAATACCGGGGGTATTACGCCGATGAAGAGGGAAGGAATGGGACTTAAGATTGAAAAGGCGGCCGAACTGGGGTTCTGTTTCGGGGTGAAACGCGCCATCGAGATCCTGGAGAAGATTACCCGCGAGCGCGGGCCGGTGGAAACACTGGGAGCGGTAGTGCATAACCAGCAGGTACTGCAGAGGCTGGCTGATACCGGTGTCACCGTCGCTGATAGCGTCGGCGCCATGAAGGGCGACATTGTCGCCATTGGCGCTCACGGGGTCAGTCCCAAAATCGAAGCTGAGATTCGGGCCCGCCACAGCGAAGTAATCAATACCACCTGTCCGTTCGTGCACCGCGCCCAGCTCGCCGCCCGCCGTCTGGCCAAGTCCGGGTTCTTTGTCGTCATCCACGGTGACGCCAACCACCCGGAGGTCAAGGGAATCCTGGGCTGGGCTGATGACAGGGGAATCGCCACTCCCGACGAGAAGTTTATCGCCGGCATGAACCCCCTGCCCCGCCGCCTGGGTATTCTATCCCAGACGACCCAGATACCGTCCCATTTCACCGAATTTGCCAAGAAGCTGATTGACTCGGCGCTGACCAAAGACGCCGAGATACGTATTATCGACACCGTCTGTCACGACATCAGGGCGCGCCAGCAGACCACTCTGAAGCTGGCTAACCGGGTAGACCTGATGCTAGTTATCGGCAGTCACGGCAGCGCCAATACCAGCCACCTCGCCGATTTGTGTTCCACAGTATGCCAGACACACCTGGTGGAAACGGCAGAGGATATTCAACCAGCCTGGTTACAGGGTCACCGTCACATCGGCGTCACCAGTGGCGCTTCCACGGCCCAGGAAACGATAGACGAGGTGCTCGCCAGGTTGGAGGCGATGTCTTCATCATAGCCCCATTTCCTGAGCCACCACCTCCCGGTGGAAATCACCACCGCCAAAAGTAAGCTCCGCCGCTTTACCCCGCCGGGTATAGAAATGCAGGTCGTGGTCAATAGTGCAGCCGATAGCCCCGTGAACCTGGTGGGCCAGCGTGCTGACCCGTCCGAAAGCTTCGCCCGCCCACGCTTTGGCGATAGCCACCTCCTTCGCGCAAGGAAGCCCCTCGCTCATCATCCAGGCTGCCTGGTAGGTAGTAAAACGGGCACCGTCAACATCGGTGGCCATATTGGCGCAGTAGTGCTGTATCGCCTGAAAGCTGCCAATCGGCCGCCCGAACTGCTTTCGCTCCTTGGCATAATCCACTGCCATCTCCAGTGACTGCTGCATCGCCCCCACCATCTCACAGCATTTAGCCACGGCTGCCCGCTGCATCACCCTTTCTACCACGCTCCACCCTCGATTTAGTTCTCCCAGAATATTCTGCCCGGGTACTTTGACCCGATCGAATTCCACTTCACACAGCTTGTCCCCTGCCATCGTCTTCAAAAGAGTACAGCTTATCCCGGGGCTTTTCGCATCGACAATAAAGACGGTGACACCTTCTTCAGCGGCTGCCTTTTCATCAGTCCTGGCCACGCAGAGCAGGTAGTCGGCGACATGAGCGTCAGGGACGAAGAACTTGGCACCGCTGATAATATAGCCATCCTTATCCGCCGCCGCCTTGACTTTGATTGAAGCGGCATCGTATTGAGCCGCCTCCTCGGTTAAAGCCAGGGTAAAGATTGACTCCCCACCGGCAATAGCAGGCAGGTAGGCCCGCTTTTGCTCATCATTACCGGCATCCAGAATAGCCAGACCACCCAGAACCACCGTGGAGAAGAAGGGGCCGGGCAGGCAGACCCTGCCCGTTTCATCCAGCAGTACGGCTAAATCAAGAAAACTCATGCCGCTGCCGCCATACTCTTCCGGGAAGGCCAGCCCCATCCAGCCCAACCCCGCCATTTCCCGCCACAGCTCCGGCGGGTATCCTTTCTCGTCCTCAACCATTGCTCTGACCACTGCTTTGGAACACTTATCGGCAAGAAAATCACGGGCCGCTTTTTTCAACATTTCCTGTTCTTCAGAAAGAGCGAAATTCATTATTCATCTCCTCTATTTATTAGACCCTCTGATTAGCTTTCCGGTAGTCCCAGTCCCCGCAGGGCAATGACATTGCGTAGAATCTCGGAAGTACCGGCCTGCAGGCTGTAACCCTTGGAGGCCAGGAAGGAGTGTGCAGCCATACCCAGAACAGGCGCCCACTTTGATTCGGCCATTAGTTGCCCGTAGAGTCCCAGAATTCCGGTGGCGGTATCCGCCAGGTGCTGCTCAAAGGCGGTGCTGTAGGACTTGGCCATGGCCGCCTCCCAGTTAGGCGCCCGCCCTTCATCCATCACCATGACCACCCGGTAGGTAAGCAAACGTCCGACTTCAAATTCAATCTGAAGCTGCGCCATCTTCTGGCGGACTACCGTCTCCTGAGATAACGGCTTACCATTCCGCCTGGTCTCTTTAACAAACTGGAGCAGAGCGGCGAAGAGGGGGTAGTTCCCCATCAGCCGCTCCAGTCCGGCCCGCTCATAGTCAAGCTGGTTCAATATCTGGTAAAAGCCTCGGTTCTTCTCCCCGACCAGGTACTTTTTCGGCACCCGTACGCTGTCAAAGAAGACCTCCGCCCAGGCCTCACTTCCGGTAATATCGATTGTCGGCGTGATGGTAATCCCCGGCAGATTTGCCTCAATAACAAATTCGCTGATGCCGCGGTGTTTCGGCGCTTCGGGGTCAGTCCGGGCTACCAGGTAGAGATGCGTCATAAAGTGACCGCAACTGGTCCACATCTTCTGCCCGTCCAGTACATATTCATTGTCAGTCTCGGTGGCTCTGGTCTGCAGAGAGGCCAGGTCGGAACCGGCCTCCGGTTCGCTCATCCCCAGGCCAACATAAGCTTCCCCCTTCAGTATCTTAGGTAGCAGTTCCTGTTTTTGCTCCTCGGTGCCAAAGGCGATGATCGAGCGGCCAATCTGGCGGTCGGCGAACCAGTGGCAGGCCGACGGCGCCCCGTAGCGCAGTAACTCTTCGGTAAGAATCAGGCGGTCAATATTGCTGCGCCCCTGCCCGCCGTATTCCCTGGGCCAGGTCAAGCCGATCCAGCCTTTCTGCGCTACCTTCCTGGTGAACTCCGGAGAATACCCCTGTATCCAGGCATCACAGCTCGGCTGAAAAGTCCCCTGCCTTAGTTCGTCTTCCAGAAAGGCGCGGACTTCCTGCCGGAACTTTTCCTGTTCTTCGGTAAACTTAAAGTCCATGTCTGCTACCTCCTTTCACTTTTCTCTATTCCTGGCCTGTTTCCCTACCGGTTTTACAGCGAAATTATCAGCCGCCTGAGATTATCCGCAGCCATAACATAATTTACCAGCCTCTTCACTGTCAATACCTGCGATCAGCTTGACATCAGGCAGGTCATTTCCATTATAATAAGCCATCTGCATTGAAAACGAACAGCTTTTTATTATCCTCCGGGGTAGTCAGCCAGCAAACCGCGAAGGATTCCACGGTAACTACAGACAACGAGTTTTCTAAAAAACTGCGAAGAGTAATAGTTTTTAATTTAGAAGGGAGTTTTCCTTGGAATATTTCCTGAGCGAACACCAGCAGACCATCCGGGACCTGGCCAGAAGAATTGCCGAAGAAAAGATATTACCGGTGAGGGCTGAGCTTGACGAGAAAGAAGAGTTCCCCTGGGAGATAATCAAAGACCTCGCCGACAGCGACATGTTCCGCGTTTTTATCCCCGAAGAATACGAGGGGCTGGGGGGAGGTTGCCTTGACCTGTGCCTGGTAGTGGAAGAACTTAGCCGCGCCTGCAGCGCCGTCGCCATCAGCTATGCCGCCACCGCCCTGGGCAGCTTCGCCCTGCTGGTCTACGGAAGTGACGAGCAAAAACGGAAATACCTGCCGGATATTGCCGCCGGAAAGAAACTGGCAGCTTTTGCTATCACCGAGTCTACGGCTGGGAGTGATGCCGGCGGTATCAGGACCACCGCGGAGAAGGTTGCCGGCGGATACGTGCTCAACGGGACCAAGCAGTTCATCACCAACGGTGGTGAAGCGGAGATATACACCATCATCGCCCTGACCGACAAGTCCAGAGGCGCCCGCGGCGCCAGCGCTTTCCTGGTAGATAAGGATACCCCGGGTTTCTCCTTCGGCAAGAAAGAGAAGAAGATGGGCATCCGCGCGTCTTCCACCAGGGAGCTGATTTTCCAGAACTGCCTGATACCGGAGACAAATATCATTGGCCGGGAGGGGATGGGATTTATCATGGCGATGAAGGTCTTTGACCATTCACGTCCGGGCATCGGCGCCCAGGCTGTTGGTATCGCCCAGGGAGCACTGGAAGCGGCGGTGGACTACGCCCGTCAGCGCGTCCAGTTTGGTCACCCCATCATCGCCATCGGCGTGGTACAGGACAAACTGGCGGAAATGGCAATCCAGGTAGAAGCCGCCCGGGCACTGGTTTACGCGGCTGCCCGCACCGTAGACAGCGGGGTAAAGAGCTCCACCGCGGAATCGTCCATGGCCAAGGTCTTCGCCTCGGACGTGGCGATGAGGGTCACCACGGAGGCCGTGCAGATCTTCGGCGGGGCCGGCTATATGCGTGATTACCCGGTAGAAAAAATGATGAGGGACGCTAAAATCACCCAGATATACGAGGGCACCAATGAAGTGCTCAGAGGCACCATCGCCTCCGAACTGAGAAAAAGCCGGGCAAAGCGGCAATGAAGCTTTCCAACTCTCATAAACTGACTTTAAGCATCACTACGTGGTTAATACCGGCTTGGAGAAAGGCAGAGTGCCGATGAACATCGTGGTCTGCCTGAAGCAGGTCCCGGGCACGACTAAGGTCAGTATCAACCCCGAGACCAATACCCTGGTGAGACAGGGTATCAAAAATATCGTCAACCCCTTTGATACCTACGCCCTGGAAGAAGCGGTCAGGCTCAAGGAAAGGTACGGGGGGAAGGTAACCGCAATCAGCATGGGGCCGCCTCAAGCCGAGGAAATATTGCGGGAAGCCATCAGCACCGGGGCTGACGAAGCCATTCTGCTCAGTGACCGGGCTTTTGCCGGTTCCGATACCCTGGCTACCTCTTATACCTTGGCCAGGGCGATTACCAAAATCAACGACTATGACCTCATAATCTGCGGACGGCAGACCATAGACGGGGACACCGGTCAGGTGGGGCCGGAACTTGCCGAGATACTGAATATTCCTTTTGTCGCCTACGTCAGCCGTATTGAAGAGATTGACAGCGGACAAATGCGTCTCCAGCGGATGACTGAAGACGGGAATGAGATTATCGAGACTCCTCTGCCCGCCGTGATTACCGTGGTCAAGGAGATAAACGTACCCCGCCTCCCCTCACTGCGCGGGCTGTCCCGCGCCAGGAGCGCCACGATACCTGTCTGGAGCGCTGAAGAGATAAATGCCGATGAGAGCCGGGTCGGGTTGTCCGGCTCCGCCACCAGGGTCGTCAGGATATTCTTCCCGGAAAGAGTCCGCCACGGTGAAATTCTGGAGGGAAAGCCGGAAAACCAGGTAGATAGCCTGATTGAGAGACTGAGAAAGGTTAAAGTAATCTAGAGCGGGAAAAAAGAATGGGAATTCGGGTTGAGCTTGATAAATGTACCGGCTGCGCCAGCTGCGCGGCAGCCTGCCCTTTTGGCATCATCGAAATTATTGATGATAAAGCGCGCATCAACGAGGGCTGTAACCTCTGCGGCGCCTGTGAAGCAACCTGCGCCTACGCAGCCATCATCATCGAAACCGCCACGGAAACGGTGAACGTAAGTGACAGCCACCGCGGCATCTGGGTCTTCGCCGAGCAAAGGAACGGTAAGCTGAAGAGCGTCAGCTATGAGCTGTTAAGCAAAGGCAGGGAGCTGGCCAACACCCTGCAAACAGAACTGTGCGCTGTCTGTTTCGGACACAACATCAGTGAAAGCCAGGAACTGGTCAGCTACGGCGCCGATAAGGTCTACTTGATTGATGATCCCGCCCTGGCCGCTAACCCGGAAGACCTGTTTACCGGGGAACTCGCCCGGCTGATTCAGGAATATCAACCGGAGATCGTTATCGCCGGAGCTACCGCCCTGGGACGCTCCTTTATACCCAGGGTAGCGGCGACACTGCAGACCGGGCTTACCGCTGATTGCACCGACCTCGAGATTGATGCTGAAAATAGACTGCTCCTGCAAACACGTCCCACCTTCGGCGGCAATGTGATGGCCACCATCGTCTGCCAGGCGAGAAGACCGCAGATGGCCACCGTCCGCCCCCGCGTTTTCAAGAAAAAGAACTCCGCCGGTAACGGCAGCGGCCAGATTATCAAGCTGGACTGTGACCGGGAACGCGTTACCTCGCGGACCAGACTGCTCAGCTTTGTAGATGACCTAACGGAAACGGTCAAGCTCGAGGACGCCGATATCATCGTCTCCGGGGGGAGAGGACTGGGCAAGGCGGAAAATTTCCAACTGCTGCAGGAACTGGCAACGGCGATGGGCGGGGCACTGGGTTCATCCCGGGCACCGGTAGATGAAGGCTGGATTCCCTATTCCCATCAGGTCGGCCAGACCGGCAAGACCGTCTGCCCCAGGCTCTATATTGCCTGTGGCATATCCGGAGCCGTCCAGCACCTGGCCGGTATGCAGACCTCGGATACCATCGTGGCGATTAATACCGACCCCGACGCGCCGATCTTCGAGGTAGCTACCTACGGCATCGTCGGCGACCTCTTTGAAGTGGTACCGATGATAATTGAGAAGATCAAGAACGGATAGAACTATCCGGCTCTTAGAAAGAGCGCATCCGGCGCCTGCCCGCAGTCAACCTTCCCGCAAAGGAAATCGCTACATATCCATCACGATAGAGGCGACAATTATCACCGCTGTTGCCGCCACAATCGCTGAGGCAATCTTCTTGAAGACGACTGTATTTATCCGGGGCAGCATCTTGACTCCGATATAAGAGCCCAGCCACAGCGTCGGCAGCAGGATAGCGACCTTGATAAGAATATCCGCCGTGACCATCCCCAGGAAAGTAAAAGTAGCCACCAGTATGGCGCCGTTAAAAAGAAAGTAAGCCGCCAGCGTACCGACAAACATTTGCGGGGTCAGTCCCTGATTGATCAGGAAAAGCACCACCGGAGGCCCGCCCAGACCGGTACTGCCCCCGAGCAGACCGCTCAGAAAGCCAGCCACCGCACAGCCCAGGGTATCCCTCTTGAACCGGTGCGAGTGCCCCAGCAGTAACAGGATGGAAAAGGGAATAACCACGATGGCTATGGCCAGTTTAATTATCGATGGCTCCAGTTTCACCAGCAGATAGGTACCGGCCGGGATGCCAAAGATGCTGCCCAGACCCAGCACGACCACTCTCTTCAAATCAATATACCGCCGGGTGTGCCAGAATACCAGTATGTTGGAGAGACTGCCCAGAATCATGTTCAGCACCACCACTGACTTGGCTTCCATGACCAGTGTCAGCAGCGGGGTAGCCAGCAGAGCATAGCCGAAACCTGAAGCCGCCCGCACGAACGAGGCCAGCAAAACGATGATGGCGGCAAAAATTGAGGTATATATCCCCATCTTACTCTTTCCTGATGCCTGCCTCTGTCCGGCCGGCAAGCAAAACACGGTGAGCCAGGGCAACAACAATCCCGCAAATGACTATACTCTGGGATTACGGTAGCAGCGGTCGGTCCTTTACTACGCCCTCGATGCGGCAGAGGGCAGACACTATCATATAGTAACCGTTTACCACCCTGACTGCAAGAGATGGAGCTATTTACGGATGGCATACCAGTCATACTGACCACATTACCTCACTTCCGCCAGAACAACTCACTATATATATTGACATATGCCTTTTGTATTCAGTTTACTATCCGCCTATCTTTGCCATCCGGCGAATTTGGGTGTAGAATCTCAGGGAGTCCTGGTGAGGAGGAGATCGGGTGCATCATTCCCTACGATTTTACAGTCGGCACCGCCAGTTCGTGGTCAGGTTTTACATCTTCTGGGCGAGGTGGACCCGCATCCCGTTAATCGGTGATGTGGTGCGGTGGGTAGCTAACGCCTACGGGCGCAACCTGGAGCGCGCCTACCTGCTGACCACCGCCGAGGCTGAGGAAATCGTGGACATCGCCGAGAAGCTGGCGGTAGGACCCTGCGACTGCCGGGCCGCTTTCAAGAACTGCGACCACCCACTGAACACGGAGATTATGCTCGGTCTGAGCGGGAATGTCTTCGCCGAGGAGAACCCTCAGGACTACCGCGAGATAACCCGTAATGAAGCCCGGGACATCCTGAGGCAGTGCCATCAGCGGGGGCTTATCCACACCATCATCCGCTGCCGGGAGGACTTCTACGCCATCTGCAACTGCTGCTCCTGCTGCTGCGTCCCCCTGCGCCTGAGTAAAAACTACGGCATCGGGGAGGCGGTGAAGAGGGGTGATGGCATCATCGGCGAGTTCAAGGCTCACCGGCTTGCCCATCAGGACTAGGTAGATTTCAACCAGAGGGAAAAGATGCCGCCGCAGTTCTTCGGCCGGGAGATAGAGGTTACCGTCAGCGGGGAAATCAGGACTCCGGTTGCCTTCCGCCTTGATGACCGGGAATACGTTATCACTACCATCCTCCAGGTCTGGCATGACCACGGCTTCGGGCGCCCCACCTTGAAACGCCGCCACTGGTGGCAGCGCCGCCACCGCAACTACTACCGGGTGAAGACCGCTGAAGGCGAGGTCTTTGAAATCTACTACGACCGCGGCACTAATCTGGAGCACCCCTGAGTATAAAAAGTGGTATTTATACCGGCAGCTTTGATTATGGTGTGACCTCACCCCCTGTTATTCTTGATGGTTTCGCCAGCAGGTTTGTCAGCACCTGTCCTTCTCAATTTATTCACCTTACCACCTATTTCCCCCTTCTAATTTACCCCGTTTGTCATTCCGGCGGAAGCCGGAATCCAGTTCTTCCACACCTCCCACTGGATTCCGTGTCAAGCCTGTCCTGGCGGCAGGCCAGGGCACGGAATGACAGAACAGTAAAGAGACTTGCCCCTGGCTTGAACAGGGGGAGAGTGAGAGGGATTTGAACTGGAAATCTCCCTCAGTCCCCCTCCTTTCACAAAGGAGGAAGTCAGTTTCTCCCCTTCATATCCGTTTCTCCCTTTCGTAAAGGGAGATTAAGAGGGATTTTAAAATCCCCCTTGAGTCCCCCTTTT
>JAUYMF010000016.1 GCA_030698765.1 Dehalococcoidales bacterium | reverse complement strand
GTTCGGGAACTGTCCCCCAAAGCCCACCATCCACTTGCAAAACTTTACTAGCTCCTTACAAAAGTTTCACATGAGTTTACATCCGCAGAGCTCCCAAATAACTCCAAACCTCATTTGCATTAACCGCATCTACTTTTTATTCATTAAGTTGGTTCTGAAGAAATAAAATATGAGCCATTTTCACACGGAATCTGACATAAAATAAAAACAGGGCTGAGTTATTGTCTCCTCTTCAGAAGCAATAACTCAGCCCTGTCTGTTGTGATAATTACCAGTTTCTGACTATTCAGATGTTAGAGTCTTATGTTTAGTTCAGATCAAACCAGTCTGTGCCATTGATACTTACCTGAACACCACCAGTTTCGGATACAATTTCAGGGTCTCCAGCCGGGGTTGTCAATTCCCATGGTCCGGATGGGATGCTGTTCACGGCAGGGCCCTCGGTTTCCGAAGAGATGGTTGGAACACCATCGTATCCGGTCAGGTTAAACCCGTTAACCTTTCCTGAGTTGCCACCTTTGAGAATCTCTCGGCTTACGCTGCTGAAGATTCCTGATATGCTGGTAGTGGTTGTCCTTGAACGTTCCTGGATCTGGTCGTTATTGGTGTTCGTTGCTATCCACGATACCTCGGTAACTACTTCGCTGATCACTCGGAACTGGACTTCACCTGCATTATTCTGTAATGCCTTGTCGTTCCAGCCGTAGACCAACTGCACATCACCTTTACCGACGAAGCCCACTCCAGTCTCTGTGTCAAACGTTACTGCTGCAAATACGGGGGTTGCCACCAGTGCCAGCAGGGCAAAAAGCATGATGCCGATACCAAAAACTTTTTTCATTTGTTGTTCTCCTCATTAATATTTTTATACTTAATTGTTTAAAAGACTGCGCCTCAAAGCTGCTATTGCATCGACCTTTCTGCTTCGATCTGCAGTCTAAATTCTTAATCGAGGCTAAATACTTATGCTTATCTTCTCTTTCCCGACCAAGGCTAAATCTAGCCTTGGTACTAAAGTATCAGTATTGTGGTACTAAAGTATCAGTATAATTGTACCCCCCCCAAAAAAAAAGGCAAGGCTATAAATAATCATTCTTGTGTATTACTGTTCATTTTTGGTACCTATTTGGTACCTATTAGGTGGTGATGTTCTGGTGCGAGAGCCTAAACGTCAGAGCCTGAGGAGAAAGTCAATTCATGTCCTGGCATTAGTCTGGGTCTGATTTTACTGTTAGGGCTTCTATTAGGATGTAAGCAACTGCTGTAAAGCCGGAATCAGCCCCTTCTTCTCGAATAGAAGTTCGGGAACTGCCTTCCCATCTCCACCATACACTTTGCGCTATTCCGGCGCTACAAACCTTTAACTTTAAGAGCTACAACCGCTTGATTCAGCTTGAACGCTGTGGAATGACAAAGACATCACGGTGGTGCCACCAGAAACCATGAAAGTTTCCCATACTCAGAACTAATTACGCAATAAGGAGGAGAATCAGGGCAAAATTAAATCTCTTCATTGCTTCCAAATCCTTTTGACAACGGGTATTCTATGCTGATGATTTGGTCTTGTCAAACCGTAGGGTGGATACTGAGCTGACCCCTATTGTGTCTCTAAAAGTCGGATGATGTGAGTAAAAGAAAATTGCCCGATTGAATACATTATGCTAAAATCAGTGTCCAGAGGTGATGAAGCTCGCCTAGGATTACCGGATTTCCTGAACCGCTACAAATAAAGCTGATAGCTTCTACTGGCATCCCCGCCGGTAGAAGCTTTTTTGTTGCCTACCGTTGTGGGAGCTCGGAGTACCCGGAGGTAATATGTTCAGTATGATCGATAGCATTATCCCTTTGGTCATGGGTATTATCGTCCTCGGCGCCAGTCTTATTTCACTCAGACTGGGTATATCGGTCGCCATCATTGAGATACTACTTGGCGCCGTTGGCGGCTCTCTTGGCCTGCACACGCAGGACTGGATGATATACCTGGCCGGCTTCGGCGGCATTACTCTCACTTTCCTTGCCGGTACCGAGATAGATACCGGCATGATGAGGGAGAAATTCAAAGAGAGCTTTCTCATCGGCTTCTTTTCTTTCCTGGCCCCGTTTGTGGCTGTTGCCGCCTATACTTATTTTGTTGCCCACTGGAGTTTGCAGGCATCCTTGCTGGCAGGGACTGCCCTTTCCACAACCTCGCTAGCTGTCGTTTACTCGGTTCTTGTAGAGACCGGCCTGGCAAAGACACAGGTTGGCAAATTGCTCATGTCTTCCACCTTTATCACGGATATGGGCACCGCATTAGCTCTGAGTATTATTTTCATCAAGCCTACACTGTTTACCCTGGTATTTGTTGTTGTTTCGATGGTGGTAATCGTCCTTGCCACCAGGTTCTCGCACAAGGTCTTCGACAATCCGCGGCTCAGGAACAAGGTCATTGAGCCGGAAATCAAGTATGTATTCCTCTTATTACTGGCGTTCATGTATTTTGCCGACCTGGGCGCCGGTCATGCCGTCCTTCCGGCGTTTGTGCTTGGCTTGCTGATGTCGCCCCACTTCCGGGAGACAGCGGAAACGCGCTCGGTCAGGAACCGGCTGCGGACCGTAGCATATGCCGTCATTACGCCGACGTTTTTCATCGTCGGAGGCTTACGGGTTTCCTTTCCCTTGATCGCATCAGCAACAGGATTATTCGCGATACTGTTCGGGATTAAAATGGTCAGCAAGTTCCTTGGCGTGTTCTTCTTTTCGAAGAAATACATTCCCCATGGGGCGATGTATACGACCCTGCTAATGAGCACCGGCCTTACTTTCGGCACCATTTCCAGCGTCTTCGGGCTGACTGCGGGGATTATTGACCAGGTACAATATTCGCTACTGGTCGGCGTCGTCATTGCCAGTGCCGTGATTCCCACGTTTATCGCTCAAAAGTGGTTCATGCCCGCTCATTCGGAAGATATCGTAGAGTTGAACGGAAACGGAGAGCAAAGCGTCACGAAATCATAGCTACTCAAAACAAGTTGCCATGAGCACTTGTTTCGCCGCTGGTATGAGTTCGGGAAATGTTCCGACGTTCGCATTGACAAAAGACATTTATGGGGTATAAAATATTAGCATCTACGCAGATGTTAAGGAATATCTCATGATGACCAGAGCGGAAGATAAGTGCGAAATATGGGCCGTCGATGAAGAAAAAGTGACCGAGGCGAAAAAACGGCTGCTGGCTGATGAGACTTTTACCATGCTGTCAGAGACTTTTGGCGCGCTGGCTGATTCTAACCGGGCCAAGATTCTGCACTCCCTGGCAGAGGAGGAACTTTGTGTCTGCGATATTGCCTGCGTGGTCGGAATTTCTGACTCGGCGGTATCTCAACACCTTCGAATACTACGAACACTCCGCCTCGTTAAACAGCGCAAGGAAGGGCGGATGATGTACTATTCCCTGAGCGATAATCACATTCGCCAATTGTTAGAAATCTGCCTGGAGCACACTCGGCACTGGAATTTACCAGTGTCGGAAGATGTGCCGATGGGAATTGCATCTGAACAGGGAGGTTAGATGGTCAGGTCGTTGTTTTACTTCATACTTGCCGGGCTATGTGAAATCGGCGGAGGATACCTTATATGGCTCTGGCTACGTGGGGGTAAAAGTCCCTGGTACGCTCTTCCTGGAGCTATCGTGCTTATCTTATATGGCGTTATCCCGACTCTGCAACCCGCCCATTTCGGGCGAGTTTACGCTGCCTACGGTGGCATCTTCATAGTACTGGCAATTCTGTGGGGTTGGCTGGTGGACAAGTATGTACCGGACAAATTTGACCTTATCGGCGGTATTGTCGCGCTTGCTGGTGTTTTTATCATCATGTACTGGCCCAGGAGTTGATCGGAGCAGTTGAACAGGTCGAGTTTTGAGTTGGACCTGTCGCAGCCGGGCATATTGATTTAGCCATTACGCAAAAAAGGAATCGAAAGAAGGAAAGGCTATATGACTGAAGAAAAAGTCCTCACCGTGGAAGGTATGGACTGCGCTGATTGCGCTCTTAAAATAGAAGGCGCTGTTTCCAGGGTCAAAGGCGTAGCTTCTGCCCGGGTGTTTCTATCATCATCCAAGCTGATCGTCAGACCCGCTGACCATGAGTTACCGGTAGACGAGATAGTCAAGACCGTGGAAAGGCTTGGTTATAAAATAAAACCCGAGCAAGTCTTTCAATCCATAGCTTTGTATGTCGAGGGTATGGACTGCGCTGACGAGGTGATAGTCATTGAAAAGAAATTCAAAAGCTTGCCCGGACTCCTGAATTTCGAAGTGAACCTTGCCAGCCAGAAGGTGGAAGTCACCTATGACCCTTCCCGGCTTTCTTCTCAGGATATCATCAAGTCTATCGCCGAAACCGGTATGAAGGCCCGGCTGGCCAAGGCCAAAACCAGAACCAGAGCCTGGTGGCAGGACTTCCGGGTTAAATTCATCGCCGTTTCCGGCATTCTCCTGCTTACCGCTTTTGTCCTGGAACGGGTGGGGCTAGACCGCAATACAGCCCGGTTCATATATGGCGCCTCGATTCTTATCGGCGGTTACTATCCGGCTAAGATGGCCATAGCCGGACTCCGGGCCAGAACACTCAATATTTATACCCTCCTGGTAATAGCCACCATCGGCGCTATTGTCCTGGGGTTCTGGGACGAAGCCGCCATTCTGGTCTTCGCCTATACCTGGGGGGCCATTCTGGAAACCTATGCCACTGAGAGAGCGAGAGGCTCACTGAGGCTTCTTATGGAACTGGTGCCCCGTGAAGCACTGGTGAAAAGGAACGGTCAGGAAGTGACCCTTCCCATAGAGGAAATAAAGGTGGGGGAGACAGTAATCGTGCGCCCCGGGGAGAATGTCCCTCTTGACGGAACAGTCGTCGCCGGCTCTTCTTCGGTAGATCAGGCACCCATAACCGGGGAATCAATCCCGGTCAGTAAAGCCCCGGGTGACCCGGTATTTGCCGCCAGCATAAACCAGCGTGGTTCCCTTGAGGTAAGAGTGAGCAGACAGTCTCAGGATACGACCCTGGCCCGGATTATCCATTCGGTGGAGCGCTCAGAAGCCAAAAAGTCCAGCTACCAGCACTTTGCCGGGCGATTCGGCCGGATATATACACCGGTCATGTTTGGCGTAGCCATAATTGTTGCCGTGGCACCCTGGCTGCTGGGCGAGCCTTTTACGCCCTGGTTCTACCGGGCGCTGGTAGTCCTTGTGGTCTCCTGCTCCTGCGGCCTGGCGCTTTCGGTACCTATCTCGGTGCTGGCTTCGGTGAGCGCCGCAGCCAGAAAAGGCGTCCTCATCAAGGGCGGCGCCGATCTGGAAGCCGCCGGCCGTGTCGAAGCGGTGGTTTTTGATAAGACGGGAACGCTGACTATAGGCCTGCCCAGGGTCACGGATGTGATTACTCTGAACGGCCCGGTGACCAGACTGCTTTCTATCGCGGCATCGGTTGAGTCCCGGTCAGAACATCCCCTTGCTGACGCCATCCTGAGAAAAGCGCGCGAAGACGGCGTAGAAGTCACGCCACCGGCGGATTTTGAAGCCTTAACCGGCCTGGGAGCAAGAGGTACGCTTAACGGTAGTGACTACTACGTATGCAATCGCCGGCTGTGCGAACGTATGTCTATCCCGGTGGGGGAGGCAGAGGAAGAGCTTGCCCGGCTGGAGAATGAGGGTAAGACCGCCGTTCTGGTAGTGAGCCGCAACGAGATTCTGGGGGTAATAGCTGTGGCAGACCAGCTTCGTCCGAACGCTAAAGACACTATAACCGCGCTCAAAAAAGCCGGGATCAAGCACACAGTTATGCTCACCGGAGATAATGAAGATACGGCGCGCGCTATCGCGTCCCAGGTCGGAATAGATGAATACAGAGCGCAGCTCCTGCCGGAAGACAAAGTGTCCGCGGTCAGCCAACTGAAGCAAAAATACGGCAGAATAGCCATGGTAGGAGATGGAGTCAACGATGCTCCGGCGATGGCAGCCGCCGATGTGGGAATCGCCATGGGGGCAGCCGGTACTGATATAGCCCTGGAGACGGCCGACCTGGCGCTCATGTCTGATGACCTGTCCAGGATTCCCTATGCTTTGAGCGTAAGCCGGAAGACGATGAGGACTATCAAGCAAAATGTAGTCGCTTCTCTGACTATTATCGCCCTGGTGGTTACACTGGCGCTCATCGGCAAGATCGGCCTGGTGCCGGGACTACTTATTAACGAGGGGAGCGCCCTGGTAGTTATGGTGAACGGTCTCAGGTTACTCAGAAGCTAACCAGCTTGATGTCACTAGTACTGAGTTATTTTGAAAAGCGTACTAATGAAGCCGTTCGTGGTGAGCTTGTCGAACCACAACGGCGCCCTTCGACAGG
>JAUYMF010000015.1 GCA_030698765.1 Dehalococcoidales bacterium | reverse complement strand
GTCGGTGTAGTTGGAGTCGTCGGAGTTGCGGGGGTTGTTGGGCTCGTCGGTGTGGGTGGTGTCACCGGAGCTGCCGGGGCACAGGCTACCAGTACCAGGGATAACACCATCATGCAACTCACCAGGAGCCAGGTACCATTCCTTTTCATTTCCCTCCCTCCTTATTTTAAATTTTAATCTTTGTTTAGTGTCCTTCGCCCCCTTACATTATCCTTGTCGCGCCGTAATCCCCATATTACATCGCCGCATCTCTGTAGTCGGCTCCGCCGCCACTCCCAGTAATCCGCAGGTACCTAAAAAAGCTAGTAGTATGTAGCATAGTCTCATTACCTCATAAATGTCAACCATAATTGGCTATTTTTAACAGGTTGCACAATATAGTAGCAGGTACGTACAATATGTTTATATCTGGCGGTATGTATAATCAATTCTATTATGAGCGAGTCTTTAAAGTTCGGGCGGCTAATTTGTTGCAGACGCTGGGTACAACGCTATTGCAGGATTACCAGGTTCACCTGAAGAGTTGAACTATTTATGTTGGCATTTCTATATCTTTGTCCACCTATTTTTGACCTTTTAGGCATTTACAAATAGTAGATTAGAGTAGTTAAATTGATACCAGTAGTCCGGCAAAGTCCTCTTGCCGCCAAGTTTATTGATGTTAAGACGAAAGGCTTTGAAGAGATGCCCCAGGACATTTTCAATATAATTATAATTGGCAATATAATATAATGGTATCCCACTTTGAGTAACGGAGGGATTATATGAGCGATAGCAAACAGGCCAAGTATACAAGACCGGAAGAAATAAATACCGGCACAGCCAGTAATGTACTGGCTTCTCTTAACACGACCAGGTCTTCCGAGGAACTGGCTGCTATTATCGAAATATCAGGAGAACGTGATATCGGGCAGAAGGTAGCTCAAAATATCATTGCCCGGCGGACGCAACTAGGCGGTTTTAAGGATTTGAGCCAGGTGCTGGCAGTTCCTCAGGTTGGCCCGGAGAGATTTACCGAGATTGTGCGGACACTCTCAGAAAGAAAAGAGCCTCTGGCAAGCTATACGATAGAGGGCCAACTTAAAGGAACGACCTCTTTGAATTTCCGGCAGAATAAGCTCGTGGTTTGCGCTTATATCGGAGGGGTGGAGGTAGCCAGAGCGGACGTGAATGAAAATGGCAAATATCGCCTCAACTTCAAACACGCTGAAGTGCCTTCAAACGCGGAACTTCGCGTGCTCCCGGCAAAGTTTGCTCAGCGTGCCGCCAGAACTACCGCTATGAGCAAAACGATGAGCGCCAGCCGGTACAAGCTACAACATAAGAGCATCGCCTACTACGCCGCTTATGATATTATGATCCCGAAGGACTATTTAATCTTCTGGTCTACGGTAACCAAGACCTACCACATGCACGGCGCCGTCTATGCCACTACGTTTGCCGGAGGAATACCGATCTCTATCGAGCCTTTACCAGCGGCCAAAATAGAGTTCTATGAAGTCGATACTCCGATAATCTGGCTGTTCGGGACTGACCCGGTACTTACGGAAGCTTACCTGGGCTATGCCTATACCGCACCTGATGGAAGCTATGATTTCGAGTTCGATTTTTCTTACAAGAACAGCCCCTGGATTTGGCTGTGGCTGTTCACCGATAAGAAACCGGACATCAGAGCGCGCATATCACAGTTTGTATCCGGAGTCTGGCAGCAGGTATACGAGGGACCGGTAGATTGGGACATCGTCGATGATTTTCATCGGGACTACTTCGTGCCGGTGGAAGATACAATTCCGGTACCGGACGCAGGCATAAAACCGGATGAAGGTTTCCGCTTTGTCAGCCTGGGGCTTATTCCGATAGACAATGTCCGGTTTCAGCTTGGCTACGCCACCGCTCAACCCGGCGACCCGGCCCCGATTGCCGGAGTCAAACATCAGCCTTTCTGCGGTACGTTGCGTATCTTCGGGCTTTTTGCTGAAGCGCCGCCGGTGGCAACTTGTAAGGTACAGATTGCCGAAGCTGACGAGTTCGGCGCAACGGGCAGCTGGAATGATTTAACCGACACGCTGACAAACCGAAAATGGAATAATACCCTGCATGTGTGGGAGCCATTGAACCTCGGGCCGGACCCGGTAACGGGGAAATACCAGAATATAGATACCGAGCCTGAAGCCGACTGGCACGAACATGCCCTCAAGGTTACCTGGAATTCCCTTAACTATCCTAACGGTTTTTATGCCCTGCGCGTTATCGGTTATGATGCAGCAAATACCGAGGTGGGCACCTTTGGGATGCCGGTTATCCGCACCGACAACAGCGTGCCGGATGCCAAGCTTGAAATAGTCGGCACCAGTGTGGGAGGAGTAACGCCATGCGGCTCTTTGCAGCTCGGCGCTGACAGGGGCATTCAATTCAAGGTTACCGCCCATGACCCTGAAGGACACGTGAAGCAATACTGGTTGAGCGGGACGCGTGGTAAGGAGGCTTTCTCCGCCGGCATCACTATCTCCGAATCCCGTCCCGATCCCACCAGCAACTGGACAGGAGTGAATAACAAGTCAGTTACTTTCACGGCCACGACTTTACCGATATCGTTGATACTCTGCTCAATGCTGGCTTATAATTTCGAGCTGCACGTGTGGGGTTTGTCCACGGACGGCTATAATGCCACGCCAGGCTCGCAAAGAGCTAAGAAAGAGAGTAATCTCATAGTATCCGAACCATAGTTGACAATCTGACAAGGAGACAGGCACAGAAAAGGAGGTCTAAGTATGCCAGGACCAAGTAGAGACCAGCAACATGCCTTCGATAGTCTGAAGAAGATTGATGCCAATGCGGAAATCTCCTGGGATGAGCGCTCAGGAACTCCCGCCAGATTGCGGGGCAACCTGACCCCACCCCGTGATGGAGAACCTGAAAGCATAGCCCGCGAGTTTGTTTCAGCGAACAGCCGCCTGTTCGCGATAAGAGCGCCTGAAACAGAATTAAGGCTGAAAGACATCGTCACCGACAGGCAGGGTAACCGCCATATCCGCTATCAGCAGATGTACCGTGATATGCCGGTGTTTGGCGGTGAACTGGTGGTTCACCTGAGCGCTGATAATATCATTAAAGGCACGAACGGCCGTTTTATCCCTGGCATTGATTTACCGGCGATACGCCGTCTTTCCGCTGAAGAAGCCAGGAGGAGAGCCCTCAACCATGCCCCTGACAACGCGGAAATTCCGGGCGCTGCGCCGCTGCTCCTGGTGCTTGTACATGAAGGCAAGACCTACCAGTGCTGGCATCTAACTGTCTCCGGTACTGATAAGGGCCTGGATGGGAGAGAAATCCCCGCGGAATGGGCGTATTTCATTGACGCCTCATCGGGGGAGGTTGTCTGGCGCTATAATAACCTGCCTACGCACACCCGCACCACCGGTACGGGTAGCGGCAGGTACACCGGAAGCGTGACGCTAAATACGGTACACAACCATGCCGCAAACAAGTATGAGCTTGAAGACCAGTGGGTACCCACCGGCGCCCGCGTCCGAACCCATGATTGCAATGGCGGGTATCCTCCGGCGGCTTTATCCGCTGACAACAATAACAACTGGTCCGCTGCCGACCAGGGTGCGGACGCCGATTGTCATTATTACTCGCGCATTGTATTCGATTACTATCTGATGGTACACGGGCGGGACAGCTATGACGATGCCGGCGCTGATATGGAAATCTACGCCAATGTCGGCAACAACTGGAACAACGCTTCCTGGTCTCCCAGTCAGCAACTGGTTAAGATAGGCAATGGGGACGGGGTCACCTACGGTCCTTTCTGTACGCTGGATATGGTCGCCCATGAATGGACTCACGCCGTGACCGAGCATACAGCGGGGCTGATTTATTCGGGAGAATCAGGCGCTCTCAATGAATCAATGTCTGACGTCTTCGCTGCCTTGATTGACGGGGACTGGCTCCATGGGGAGGATAACTGGCTACTGGCTTCCGCACCCGCCGGACGCAACATGGCAGACCCGACCAACGGCGGTCAATATGACCCGGCTGACCCGATAACCAGTGTCCTGGCCGGGCATCAGCCTGACCATATGGATGATAAGTATACCGGCCTCCAGGATAATGGCGGGGTTCATATCAACAGCGGAATAACTAACAAGGCCGCCTATCTCATTGCTGTCGGTGGTACGCACCGCGGTATCACAATGTGTGAGGCGCTGGGTAACGAAGTCCTCGGACGACTTTACTATCAAGCCTTAACCGCCCATCTGACGGCTAGCTCCGATTTTGCCGATATGCGTGATGCGGTGCTCGATTCGCTGGATGATCTCTACGCAGGAGACCCCCGGTACGGGCGGTGGCGGGCGACAATCATCAATGCCTTCGCCGCTGTTGGTATCGGTACGGCAATCGGCTGTCCGCTCATCTGCTGGATTGCCCCGGGAATCACTTTCTGTCCACCAGCACCAACCATATGCCTGGTGTCCCCGTCCCTGATGTGTCCGCCGGGTCCCGCCATCATTAAATGCCCTCCTTCCCCCACTTTGTTCTGTCCGCCCGCCCCGCAGTTCTTGTGCCCGCCGGGTCCCAGAGGATGTCTGCCCGGACCTGATCCGGGACCGTTCATTCCGAAAATAGTCGAGCGCCCACCGGAAATCAAACCAGAAATAAGAAGGATGGATATTCAGAAGGTATCCGGTATCGGCAAGGAACGGGCCACCATTCTCCGAAGCCTGGGCATCTCCACGGTGGATAAATTCGTTGAAGCCACAAAGACTGACCAATCTCTGAGAGAGTTGGCCAAAAATAGCGGGATTTCAGCAACAAATCTCCGCAATTGGAGGACAAAGGCCAGGCTCCTTTCCGGGCCACAATAATTTGGAGATTGTCTTGTCTTAACGCATGTTTGACTTAGAATCGGTGCCATATTTTCCGCTCAAAGTGGAAGAAGGTAAAGAGAACTGGCTGTTTACCAATCCTATTAGCGGCCGGGTGGACGAGGTCAATAACGCTGCTGCCCAGCTACTAAAGCGATGCGATGGATATCGTACCTTTCAGGAGATTATTGCCGAACTTGTTTCCAGTTACCGCACTGACCGTTCTGTTGTACTGGAAGCAGCTCTCCCCCTCCTTCACAAACTGACCGAAGAAGGAGTTCTCTGGTGGCGGAACCGCCGCATGCACTTGTGGGACATTCCCGCGCCCCTGGCGGTACTCTGGGACATCACCGGCAACTGCAATCTGCACTGCCGTCATTGCGTGGTTGATAGTGATTCATCCCGTACAGATGGGTTGACACTCGCTGAATGCTTTCGCCTGATAGACGAAATGGCCAGTTTCGGGGTACGTCAACTGATAATCAGCGGCGGAGAGCCGACCCTGCGTCCTGATTTTCTGGATATCTGCGCTTACGCTGCGGAGAGGGGCCTCTCACTACAGGTTGCCACTAATGCTACCCGTATCAACAGGAATGCAGCCTCTGCCCTGGCTGAGTTCAGGGTTATGGCCCAGGTCAGCCTCGATGCAGCCACTCCCAGCATCCATGATGATTTCCGGCAGTCACCCGGCGCCTGGAAAAGATGCGTCCGAGGCGTCCGTCATCTACTGGCAGCCGGCATTGAGGTAACTCTGGCAGCCACGGTGACAACGCAAAACATAGAGAATATTCCAAACCTTTACAATTTTGCTGCGGAGCTGGGGGTTGCTACTTTTCGTATCCTGCCCTTCGTTCCCGGCGGACGAGGTTTACAGTCACGGCAGCTTGAAGTATCACCGGAACAAATGCGGAGGCTGACCCTTTTATTGAACCGGCTCCGGGAAGAAAAGAAGCTAACCATTGCTCCGATGGAATTCGAATGCACCCTCTCACCACCACCTCCGGCCCCGAACTCTGATGAACTGCACATTGGCTGTGACGGAGCAATATCCTACTGCACAATTAATTCCTCCGGAGACGTCTTGCCCTGCAACTTCTTCACCGGAGTGGAAGCTGATAACGTGAAAAATCATAGCTTCGAATGGATATGGAGGAACTCGATTTTTCTCAACTATTTCCGCAGTCTCGTTACCGGTGATATAGAAGGATATTGCCAGAGTTGCGAATGGCTGGGATCATGCCGGGGCAGCTGTCTTGCCGCCAACTTTACCCGCGGAAATATCTTCCAGTCAAACTGCCACTGCTGGTTAGTTAATGGACAACCGGAACCGGTGGCACCATCCGGCGAAAGCTTCTCTCTTTCCCGTACTCCAATGCGGTGAATTGGAAAATAGGAGTTTATTGGTCTATAATAACTCTCAACCCTAAACGGAGATTAGCATGCCTGCGGATATCCAGATCTTTGAGAAGGTCACCGCCGAACAGGATTCCAACCTGGAGGCGATTCTTACTGGAATCGTTGATGGGATTATGGAAGGAGTCAAAGAAGGGGTATCCGACGGTCTTCGAAAAGGAATCGAGGAAGGTCTCAAAGGTTCTCTCTCTGGAGACCTTGGCAGTTCCGGTGAGATTGATTTTCGTGAAGTCATTGAGGATATCCTTGAAGATACCGCCCGGACAACCTTGCGAGAAAGCACCAAGAATATTGTCAGCAGACCTGCCGAAATCTACATGCGAGGGATTTGCAGCCGTCTTGTCATCGAAATTACCCAACGAAATATCAAGCTGACGGAGAGTGAAATCAGGCAGCTAAAAGACGTGGTTACGAGAGCCGAAAAGCAAGCCCTGAGCAGATTATCAGACAGATTGCCGGACAACCCGTTCATCAAGGAAATCGCTGGCGGTATCCAGGCAGCCCTGGAGGATAGCCTCCAGAAAGAGCTTGAATCATGCCAGGAACGTCTCCGGAATGCGAAGACCCACCATTAGCGGGAGGACGCTGCGGGAATGTCAGAAGAGAATCTCAAAAACAGCGTTAAGGAACCGGTAAAGAGACTGACAGCGGAATTGGTCAGCGGTATTGTATTTCGCGTAACGAAAGCCGGGACGAAACGGACAGTAAACGATCTGAAGAGAGAACTCAACAAAGCCGCCGCAGATAAATTGCAGAAACGGCTGGAGACAATATCCGATCGTAAGATAGAAAACCTCGTAAACGAGAACACGGAGAGCACCACCAGCAAAATAACTCAGGAAGGCGTCCCGAAAGAGCAAATCATCAGGGATATTGAAGAGGGATTAAGGAAGCGATTGAAAGACCGGCTTACCCGCATTGGGAAGTCGCCTGTATCAAAAGGACTGGCTATCAGCGCCGTACTCGTCATTGCCATCGGCACAATTGTGGCCGCGGCAACACTGCTATCAGAGCCCGATGATACCATTCCACCTGAACTGGAACTATACATATCGGCCGAAGCTCCACAACCAGGCGAGAGAGTAACCTTTACCGTGGAAGCGTATGATGATTCTGAGATAGGCTGGATAGAGCTAGTTGTTAATGGGGAATTAGTCGAAGAGGGTGACTTATCTCCGATGGTCTTTACCGGCGGACCTTATGAGGAAGGAGCCATAGTGATGTACAGTGCCAGCGCCTATGATGTAACGGGCAACATGGCATGGAGTGGAGAGCGGACTTTTCAGGTAGCTGTATCCAGGAAGGCACCGGATTTAGTGATATTGGAAGTATCGCATGAATGGCTCGATATAAAAGCGGGTCTTTGCCTTATCCGGTATGTTATACAGAACCGGGGAGACAATGAAGCAGGCCGGAGCTTGACCGTTCTCCGTTATAATGGTGAGATTATAGGTGAGGATATAGTCCCGGTTATGAAACCCGGGGAGATAGTAGAAAGAGTATTTTCACCAGTCGAGTTGTCTCCTGCCGGGTTTACTGTAGACCTTTGTTCTGATTTTGAGGATATAATCGAAGAAACCGATGAGAACAATAACTGCTTTAGTTATGTAACCTAGGAAATGCGGATAGAATAAGGGGGCTGTAATGACAGAAACAACTTTATTAAAAGCTGACGCCGTCTTTGAAGGAGGTGGCGTCAAGGGCATCGGGTTAGTCGGGGCAATCGCTGTCGCTGAAGAGAGAGGGATTGCCTGGCAAAATGTAGCCGGCACTTCCGCCGGGGCCATAGTCGCCACTTTGATTGCGGCAGGTTACAATGCGGGAGAAATGAAGGAGATACTCACCGATCTGGACTATGATAATTTCAAAGACCAGAGCATCATCGACAGGATTCCGAGGGTGGGTCCGCTGATCAGCATTATTTTTGAGAAAGGACTTTATGAGGGTAAATTCTTCCAGAAATGGATGGGGGATTTACTCAAGGCGAAGAATATCACCACGTTCGGCGACCTCCTGATACCGGGGGAGAAAGCAGACAAATACCGCTTTAAGCTCAGGGTTATCGCCTCGGATATAACTGAGGGGAATATGCTGGTACTTCCTCAAGATATAGCCAACTATGGCGTAAGGCCGGAGGACCTGAATGTAGCTTTTGCCGTCAGGATGAGCATGAGTATTCCCCTCTTCTACGAACCGGTAAAACTTCAGAACATGAAGACAGGCCATACCAGCTACATAGTGGACGGCGGAGTTCTGAGCAATTTTCCGGTATGGTTATTTGACAGCGTAGGCAGCCCGCCGGAATGGCCAACCTTTGGCTTCAAGCTTGTTGAGCCGGAAGAAGGCACCCCACGTCATATCGGCGGACCGATAAGCCTGCTGGCAGCATTGTTCAGTACCATGATGGAAGCCCACGATGCCCGCTATATCAAAGACCAGGACTTCGTCAGGACGATTGCGATTCCGACGCTGGGAGTCAATACCACAGAGTTCGATATTTCCCGCGAGAGGAGTGATGCGCTTTTCCAGTCCGGACGGCAGGCCGCAGACGAGTTCTTCTCGACCTGGGACCCTCAGCAATATATCAACAAATATCGCAAAGGGGAAGCCCCAGGTGAGAGAGGCGTCCAGCTCAGGACTTAGTCAGCATCATGGAGCTTGAAATGGCAGGCATAATAGATGTTTTTCTAGTTTGGTGGCTGCGGTCGGGACGCTACGGATGGTCAAAGCTTCGCCGTAAAATATTCGAGCAGGGCTATCTAAAAGCTGCGTTGCCGGCGGTAAATTCCCTGGCGGAAATCCAAGCTTGCTTGAAACAGGTAACCTGGACGAAGGATGGGCCATTGCACCTGTTCGATAGCATCAGCTACCCGCAGGCGACATGGGCAAGGAAAAAGGATGATTGTGACGGATTCGCCACCCTGGCCTGTGACTTGTTGAAGCGACTGGACGCTTCTTTTAATCCGGCGCTCGTCACCGCCATGATGCATCCCGTGCGCAAGAGCCATACCGTCTGCGTCTTCACTTATCCGGACGGCACTCTGGGTTTTTTCGATAACAATACACTCAGAAATAGCTGTATTACCTATTCCCAGGTAGTAGAAAAAATCAGCCAGGGTTCAGATAGACTGGTCTGCTGGGATGTAAGAAGGCACGATAATTTCGCTCTGTTAGAATTCCACCGGAAATGAAGGCTGGAATCCAGAGCGGTGGTCACTGCGCTCGCCTGACAGAAGCAACAACCAAAGGCAGGGAAAACAGGCAACCGCTTACCTTTGCTGGAAAGCGAAAAGGGCCGCGCCGAACGCTCCGGCATCATCCCCGAGCCGCGCCGGAACAATGCGCACTCCCTGAGCCAGTAGAGGGAAAGCCCTTTCGTCTACCGTTTGCCTGACCGGTTCCAGCAGCAGGTCTCCCATCTTGGACACCCCTCCACCGACCACAATCATTTCCGGGTTAAAGATATGTACCAGGTTTACCAGTCCAGCCCCCAGATAACGGGCGCTCCGCTCAATAACAGCCAGAGCCAGAGAATCCCCGTCCTGAGCCGCCAGCGATACCTCTTCGGCGGTGACGTTCTCCAGATTACCACCAGCCATAGCGGTAAGCGATGACTTTTCCCCGTGGCGGATACGCGCCATCGCCTCCCTGGCGATAGCCGTACCCGAGGACAGCACCTCCAGACAGCCATTATTGCCACAGAGACAGCGCGGGCCGTTAACATCAATAGTCATATGCCCGATCTCACCGGCGCCACCGGAGGCGCCGAGATACAGCTTTCCGTCCACAATGATACCGCCGCCGATGCCGGTGCTCACCGTAATGAAGATAAGGTTGTTGACCTCCCTCCCGGCGCCAAGCCGGTGCTCGGCTAAAGCGGCAGCGCTGGCGTCATTGAGCAGAAAGACGCTGACTTTACACCTTTCGGCGATAACGTCCCTCAGCGGAACGTCATGCCAGCCGGGGAGATTGGGCGACACGGTTATCACGCCCCTGTCCATATCGATAATGCCCGCCGCGGCAATGCTGATACTATTTATCAGGGACAAGGTCATTTTGTTCAGCTTAAGGAGACGGTTTACCGCCGCGATTATGCGGTCAATCACGGCCGCCGTTCCTTCATCTGCTAAAGTGGAGAAATACTCTCTGGCTATCATCTCGCCCTGTGCCGAAACGAGGGCAGCGATTATCTTGGTACCGCCCACATCGATAGTTAAAACCGGCCGTTCCTGTTCACCTACTTCCCGCAGACTCAATAATTCTCCTCCCGAATCAAGCTACCGAAGCCCCGCGCTGCCGGCAGAGGTCAGCCACCAGAATATTGAGAGCAAGTTCAGCATCATACTTGCCGGTTTTAATGGCCAGGTCAGCTTCCAGAAGTTCCTGATAGACCTCTTTCAGTCGCGCCCAGGAATAACGCTGGGACTGCTCCACTGTCCGGCGTAAAGCAAACTCCGAGGTCACACCCAGCCTCCTCTGAATCTCCACTTCCGGCTTTCCCTGCTTCTTCAACTCCCTGGCGCGGACAATCATCCGCACCTGCCGTACCAGCATGAACAGGAGATAAGTCGGAGCAGCCCCCTGCTGTAACAACTGCTCCACTAACCTCTCCGCCACCCCGATCTTAAACTCAACGATGGCATCAACCATGGCAAAAACGCTGGTCTCCTGGGCGGAACTGACCAGTATCTTAACATCCTCTTCTTCAATAGGCCGACCTGAAGCAAACAGTGTCAGTTTATTAACCTCGCCGGCCATAGTCCAGAGATTGCTGCCAACTACCCGGGTCAGCAACTCAACCGCCCGGGGAGTTATACTGCCGCCTTCCGCCTTCACCTGATTTTGCACCCATTGCTGTAATGCGTTTCCCTTAACGAGCGGAAAGGTCTTGACCGCCGCCTTTCCGGCAAGCTCCACAAGCAGTGGATTTTTACTGTTCAGGACACCCTCCAGTAATACCAGCACGGTAGTGTCCGGCATACCGGTAAAACAGGCGGCAAACACCCTGGCATCTTCCGCCGGGCTGGTGCGCGATGTCTTCGTCTGCCGACCGCGTCTACCCGCCGCCTCAAAACGTTGCAGCAGTCCTTTGATGATAACCAGGCGCTTCTCCGCCAGAAAAGGAACGGTGGCACAAACGTTCTTCACCTCGTCCGGGACAACTTGCTGGCCATCAAGTATGGTCGTGGTGCTGGCGAGGAGTTCCGGGTCGCCCAGTCCTTTTTTGATTTCTTCCAGCGCCCGGGTAAGGGAATAATCATCCTGACCGGTTAGTATGTATAACAAACTCTGCCTTCCTGCTTAATGCTTTTCAATTCTATCATACTTAAAGCTTGTCCGGTAAACAGAGACGATTTACTTTGAAATCCCCTCAATCCCCCCTTTGAAAGAAGGACAAAAAAGAAAGAGGGGCGACGCCCCTCTTTAACGCGCCGTATTTCGTATAACGTGTTACGGAGCAAATAGGCCGCGGCGGTCTAAATCATCAGCCACATCCTTCAGTCCCAGTGGTTCCATTTTTTCCCTGGACGGAATCCCTGTTTCCCGGTCGCACCCGCGCAGTTTATAGTATTCATCAAGTACCATATCATAGTCTGCCAGACTAAAATTAAAGCTGGTATAGTCATAATGAGGGTGTTGCTTGCCGTACTTTAAAAGGTAATGGAAGGGATACGGGTAATCATCAACACGTCTGATCCCCTCCCTGGCGTTGAAAGCTCTCTCCAGCAAAAGCTCTCTTTCCGTGGCTTCAATCAGGTCCGCGGGATTAAAGTCTATGCCGGTAGCCGCAGACATTAGCCGGGCAAAATCTCCCAGATGAACACCTTCAGTGTTAAAGGTTTGCTCTGAGGCAAAGCGGCAGGCCCCGGTCATATCACAAAGGGCAAAGATGTTCTCGACATCATATACCCAGCGCGCGTTCACAGGGTCAGGACTATTCGGCTTAAAAAATGCTTCAGAGTCATTATAGCGCTCTCTGCCCAGCTTTCTCATGTGCTCATCGGAATACTCCACGCGAGTGCCGGGGTTATTTTGGGAATGGGCACCACGGCGAGTGTAAACCGCTCCATAAAGATTTGTGCGCAAATTACCGGTACCTTGCGCTGCCTCGACACCCCCACGCCGGCTGCCACGACCAGCTCCGCCACGACTGCTATCCCTTTTAATATGGGTTATGTATTGGTCAGAGCCTCGCCCCAGCATATCGGCGCCTCTGATGGGGTCATCCAGTATTGCCCCAAAACCTTCTTTATAGGCTATCTTACGTACAAGCGAGAGTATCATCTCTTCGTTTCCCGGGGTTATCTCCAGTCCATCAGTATCTTCCCTGGTGATGATGCCGTCCTGATACAGGTCCATCGCCCAGGCTATAGCCATATACGGGGTGCAGATATGTACACCTAGCTGATTACAGAGATTGTTATACTGGCTCATGAAAGCCGGGTCATTTATGCCGACTCCGGCGGCAAGCCCGCCATGAAATCCCTCAAAACCTTCCCCGGCTGTACCTTTATATTTGCCTGATTTCACCGAGTAAAAATGGGAACAGTGATAAGCGCAACCAAAGCAAGATAGATTCTTATCATAAAGAGCATCAAGATCGGCTTTGCGCTGCTTGTAAAGGGCCTGGGAAACCCACGCAGAAGTGCCGTATTTGGTATGAATGGAGTACATCGGATCAGTCTTCGCTCGCTCAATCAAAGCCTGGCATAGCTCCCCGAACTCCTTCGGTCTGGCTACCTTTACTTCCTTGTTACCCAGGGCAGCCACTGCCTTGAGATTCTTGGAACCCCAGACGGCGCCGATACTGGTCATACCCGCCGCCCGCCCCAGGCTATTGGTAACACAGGAGGAAAAGCACATATTCTCCCCGGCCGGACCTATCTTCAGCGTCTGAATATCAGGGCTATTAAGCTCCTGCTGGATGAGATGCTGAGCACTCCAGGCATCTGTGCCCCAGAGGTGAGCGGCATCCCTTATTTCGGCGCGTCCGTCGTTAAGCCACAGATACACCGGCTTCTCCGCTTTACCCCTGATGACAATCAGATCATAGCCGGCAAACTTCATCTCTGAACCGAAGAAACCGCCGCCGTTGGAGCGACCCAGGATCCCAGTAAGGGGAGATTTACTGATCAATTCGTATCTGCTACCCGATGGCGCAATGGTGCCCCCCAAAGGACCGCTGCCAATAATAATGATGTTCTCCGGTGAGAGGGGGTCAACCTCAGGGCCAACCTCGTCATAGAGGATCCTGGCGCCAAAACCGCTAGCGCCGATGTACCTGGCGGCGAACTCCGGAGATAGTTCTTCATTTGAGACCTTCATATTGGTCAGGTCTACGTTAAGAATAGTCCCTGCCCATCCATACCAGTCAGTCATTTCTCTCTCCTTTGCTACCCCGGATTGCGGCAAGCCTCTTCTCTGAGGCTACCTTCCCCATCCCCTGCTTCAGTAAGCGGCGCTTCCAGTTGTCCTTCTCACTTAACGCCTCAGACTCCGCCTCCACATAGTGTATTATCCCGATGGGACAGACCTGCGCGCAGACCGGCTCCCCTAAACACTGGTTGCACTCGAATACCTTGCCGGTGACCGGGTCTGCTGACAGCGCCCCGTAAGGGCATACCTCCAGGCAGAGTTTGCAGCCCTTGATTCAGGTCTCAGTATCATGGCTGACTATCCCCGTCTCTTCATCCCGGCTTATGGCGTTTACCGGACACACCAGCAGGCATTCCGGCTCTATGCAGT
>JAUYMF010000014.1 GCA_030698765.1 Dehalococcoidales bacterium | reverse complement strand
TTTCAGCGTAGTGGAAGGGTGAACCGGCGGTAATCTCTTTTTACTAGAATAATTTAAGAGAGTGAGGTTGAATAAGTGGCTGCGATTCGTTTGATTCGTCGCCGGATACGGGGTGTTCAGAACATCGCTAAGATTACCCGGGCGATGGAGATGATTGCCACCTCCAAGTTGAGGCGGGCACAGGAGCGTGGTTTAGCCGGGCGGCCTTATGCCGAGAAAATCAGGCAGGTCATTGCCGACCTCGCTGCCTTACCTCAGGCGGGGGAAGCCTTGCACCCCCTGTTACAGCGCCGCACCGTAGCTAAAATAGCGGTGGTGCATATCACTCCTGACCGCGGTTTGTGTGGTGGGCTTAATGCCAATATGAACCGTATTGCCGCCGGATTTATTGCGGAGCAAAGTGTACCGCTGGTCTTTACCTGTGTGGGGCGTAAGGGGCTGGATTTTATGAGACGGTACGGACGTGACGTTCGGGCTGAGTTTACCGGGCTGGGTGACCGCCCGGGCTTCCTCGATACTTTACCCATATCTCGAATCATTATTGACGATTACACTAATGGCAGTATCGATGCCGCTTATCTGGCTTATACTCAGTTTGTCAGCACCATCGTGCAGAAACCGGTGATACAGCAGATACTGCCGGTCGAGCCCGCGGTGATACCTAAAGCCCAGAACGTTGATTATATCTACGAACCCAGTCCGGAGGTCGTGTTAGCCGGCCTTCTGCCGCGGTTTGTTGAGATGCAGATTTATCATGCTATCCTGGAGTCTATTGCCAGCGAGCAATCGGCCAGGATGGTGGCGATGCGCAATGCTACGGATAGTGCTCGGGACCTGATTGATGATTTAACCCTGATGTATAATAAAGTCCGGCAGGAGTCAATTACTAAGGAGCTTTTGGATATTGTCGGCGGGGTCGAGGCTCTCGCTTAATAGAGGAGGTTCTTATGGCTAAAGGTAAAGTGGTCCAGGTAATCGGGACAGTGGTGGACATCGAATTTCCGCCCGACGCTCTGCCCGGACTTTATCATGCTATTGAGATTAAGGGTGATGGCAGCAAGATTGTCCTTGAAGCCCAGGGACATATCGGCAATAACTGGGTGCGCTGTCTGGCGTTATCACCGACCGACGGGCTGGCACGGGGTACCGAAGCTGTGGATACCGGGGCACCGGTGACGGTACCGGTAGGCCGAGCGACCCTCGGGCGCCTGTTTAATGTTGTCGGTGAGGCATTAGACAATCTTGGTGAGGTTAAAGCTGAGGAGCGCTGGTCAATCCACCGTCCTCCGCCGACGCTCCTGGAACAAGAAACTACTACCCAGATGCTGGAGACCGGGCTCAAGGTTGTTGACCTGATTACTCCCTTCACCAGGGGTGGTAAGGTGGGGGCTTATGGTGGGGCGGGAGTGGGTAAGACGGTGATTATTATGGAGCTAATCCGCAATATTGCCACTGAGCATGGCGGTTTCTCTGTTTTTACCGGTATCGGTGAGAGGTCGCGCGAGGGTAATGACCTGTGGCATGAAATGAAGGCTTCCGGGGTGATTGATAAGACGGTGATGGTCTTTGGTCAGATGAATGAACCACCGGCGGTTCGCCTGCGCGTGGGGTTGACGGGATTAACGATGGCAGAGTATTTCCGTGATGTCGAGCATCAAGACGTTTTGCTCTTTATCGATAATATTTACCGCTATACCTTAGCCGGTATGGAAGTGTCAGCGCTGCTGGGACGGATGCCCTCAGCCGTGGGTTATCAGCCTACTTTAGCTACCGAGGTTGGCGAACTGGAGGAGAGGATTACCTCGACGAAGAAAGGCTCGATAACCTCGTTCCAGGCTGTTTACGTTCCGGCGGATGATTATACTGACCCGGGAGTGGTAACTACCTTCGGTCACCTTGATGCCGTTATTGCCCTGGAGAGGTCCATTGCCGAGCAGGGCTTATATCCGGCGGTTGACCCGCTAACCTCAAATTCGCGGATACTGGCTCCTGATATTGTCGGCGAGGAGCACTATCGGGTCGCTCGTGAAGTGCAGCAGGTGCTGCAGCGCTATAAAGACCTCCAGGATGTCATCGCCATTCTGGGCATTGAGGAACTTAGTGATGAGGATAAACTTACTGTCGCCCGGGCTCGTCGAATACAAAGATTCTTGTCTCAACCGATGTTTGTCACCGAGATTTTTACCGGCAGGCCGGGGAAGTATGTATCAATAGCGGAGACAGTGCGTGGCTTTAAGGAGATTCTGGAAGGTAAACATGATGCTCTGCCGGAACAAGCCTTTTATATGGTGGGGACGATAGATGATGCGGTAGAGCAGGCGAAGAAAATGGGGGCATAGGCTCATGGCTGGTATCAGACTGGATGTTGTTACTGCGGAACGGGTGGTCTATTCGGCCGAGGTGGATGTGGTTATTGCGCCGGGTATTGAGGGTCAGCTGGGTATCCTGCCCCATCATGCCCCTTTGATGACCACCTTGCTGGCCGGGGAGCTGCGTATGAGGCAAGGCGGAGAGGAGCATTCTTTAGCTATTTCTGGCGGTTTCCTTGAGGTGCGTCCGGACAGGGTTATCGTTCTGGCGGAATCGGCGGAAAGAGACGAGGAAATTGATTTAGCTCGCGCTGAGGAGGCCAAACGGCGTGCTCAAGAGAGGCTTATTCATCCCACTCCCGAGGTTGATATCGCGCGGGCTGAAGCGGCACTACGCCGCGCTGTAGCTCGCCTTAAGGTGGCGGAGAGAAGGAGAAGAAGACTCCAAAGGATATAAGCCCATTTATCTTTATAATGGGTTGCCGGTTGGGCTGGTGTCTGCTTGGTTCCGCCTAGGCTATTTGATGGCGTAGAGGTTACCGTCAAGCGAGCCGATATAAATCGTTCCGTCAGCTACGGTGGGGGATGATGTACTCCCCTCTCCAACGGGGATGTCCCAGAGCTTAGCACCGCTGGCGGTATCCAGAGCCAGGAGCCATCCGTCTTTGCTAGCGATGTAGAGTGTGGTATTTAACACGGCGGGTGGGGAACCGAGGGAACCTATCGTCGCGGTAGTTTCGAATTCCCAGCGTTTTTCTTGTTTCTGAAGGTCAATAGCGAATAGCTTGTTGTTGGAACTGGTGTAGATGGTGTCATTCATCACTACGGGAGAGGAAATGACGGCTCTATCTACGATGAGTCCCCAGAGAAAGCCGGATTGGGGTGGGGGGAAAGGCACTCCGGGTATACCCATAAACCATAGTTGCAGCCAGTAAGGAGTAAGCTCATTCTCTCTGGGCCAATTCCGGGCATTGCCATTCAGGGCGAATAAGTAGCCGTAAGAGTTGGTGAAATAAATTACTTCATTGAGTACCGCCGGAGAAGATACCACCGTATAGTATGCCTTAAAACGAAGGCGTGGTTTTCCGGTCAATGCGTTTAAGGCATAGCCGAAGTCACTCGACCCTACGTAAAGGATACCGTTGGCCACTACCGGTGATGAGACGATAGGTGCTTCCGCTTCGAAATCCCAGAGCTTTATGCCCGTTGCCGCGTCCAGGGCATAGATATGAAAATCGTCAGCGCCAAAATAAACGATGCCACCGGCTACCGCCGGCGAAGACGAAATCGCATATTGAGTTTTGAAGTCCCACAGTTTTTCACCGCTATCGGCGTTAAGGGCGTAGAGCCTGCCGTCATTTGAGCCGAAATAGGCGACACCATTGACCACTGCCGCTGAGGAGGTCACCCAGCCACTCGTTTGGTATTCCCAGCGTTTGGTGCCAGTGGCGGTATCTACGGCGTAGAACTTGAAATCCCTTGAGCCGACATAGACAGTGCCATCCGCAACTACCGGCGATGAGTCTATTGGAGCCGGCGTCGAGAAAACCCATTTCAGCGTCCCTTGCGGTAAGGGTCCACCGGGGTCGTTACTGCCGGAGCGGCTCAAGTCATGGCGAAACATCGCCCATTCTCCGGGGGCGGAATCAGAGTTTATCCCCTGAGATGGTCTAGCCATGACATCGGTGAAAGTGTATAAACCGAGGAAAGCAATCGATAGCGGGATGAGGC
>JAUYMF010000013.1 GCA_030698765.1 Dehalococcoidales bacterium | reverse complement strand
ACCCGACAAATACCGACATGCATAATGTGATACAATTTCAATATACCCCCATCGCCGGTAAAGGTCAAACAGAACCAAAAGTAAAATTAGTTTACAGCCCTGACCGCCTGTGTTATAATCCTTTTAATTTATGTTATGCTTAAGAGCTTAAGAAAAGTAAGAGGTAGTGTATTTTGAACAAAACAAAGAAAACAGCCATTGTCGGCAAGTTTGCCCGTAGCGAGGGAGATAGTGGATCAACTGAGGTTCAGGTAGCTCTGCTTACCGGGAGAATCAATGAATTAACCACGCACATGGCGGCTAATCGGCATGATTTCCACACGCAGTACGGCCTGATTAAGATGGTCGGAAAAAGAAGGAGACTGCTGACTTATCTCAGCCGAGAAAGCCTGGACCGATATCATAAGCTAATCAAAGAGCTCGGGCTACGTAAGTAAAGCCGGAAAAAGGAGAATTTATTGTTAGAATCTCAATCTTTTAAACGTGAGATTGGAGGCAGAGACCTCATCATCGAAACCGGGAAGCTGGCCGACCAGGCCAATGCCGCGGTTACCGTGCGCTACGGGGATACGGTAGTTCTGGTTACTGTTTGCCTCGGTCCACCCCGAGAGGGAATAGATTTTCTACCCCTGACCATCGATTACGAAGAAAGACTGTATGCTGCCGGTAAAATTCCCGGCGGTTTTATCCGGCGCGAGGGACGCCCCAGCCAGGAGGCAACCTTAGCCAGCCGACTGACCGACCGTCCGCTCCGTCCGCTGTTACCCAAGGAATGGCATAACGATATTCAAATTGTCATTACCGTTCTTTCGGCCGACCAGGAAAATGACCCGGATATCCTGGCGGTTATCGGCGGTTCCGCCGTACTATCATTATCCGAAGTCCCCTTTGAAAGTCCGGTAGGGGTGGTTCGTGTTGGCTATATTAATAACGAGCTGGTGTTAAATCCAACACTAATCCAGCTTCAAGACAGCCTGCTTGACCTTATTGTTGCCAGCACCAAAGACGCAGTAGTAATGATCGAAGCCGGAGCGCAGGAGGCTTCAGAAGATATCATGATACGGGCAATTCAAACTGCCCACCAGGCAAACCAGGATATTATTAAACTCCAGGAAGAGCTGCGGCAGGCTTATGGCAAACCCAAGATAAGAGCCCCTGTCAGCCAGACCAACCCCGCAACAATTGCCACCGTTGCGTCGATAGTTAAGGGAAAACTGGTCCCCGCCCTGAGCCAGGTAGATAAATCGCAGCGTGAACGGGCACTCTCCGAGCTCAAGAAAGAGGTGCTTGAGCGCCTGAAGGAATCATTATCGGAAAAAGAAATACTGGCGGCTTTTGATAGCCAGATTAAGACAGAAATAAGAAGCAGCCTGCTTAACAAAAAACAACGGCTCGGTGGTCGCGGCTTGACGGAGATTCGACCCATTAGCTGCGAAGTAGGACTGCTACCGCGCACTCATGGTTCCGGCTTATTCACTCGCGGTCAAACGCAAGTACTGACGATTACTACCCTGGGCTCTACCCGCAAGGAGCAGCAGCTTGACGGACTGGGTATCGAGGAGACGAAACGCTTTATTCACCACTACAATTTCCCTGGTTTCTCTTCGGGAGAGGTAAAGCGTGTCGGCACACCCGGTCGCCGTGAAATCGGGCACGGTGCCCTGGTCGAGCGGTCCCTGGAACCGGTAATACCCAGAGATGAGGACTTCACTTACATGATTCGGCTCGTCTCTGAAGTTCTCAGCTCCAGCGGCAGCACTTCCATGGCTAGCGTCTGTGCCAGCAGCCTATCCCTGATGGATGCCGGAATACCGATAAAGAAAGCCGTCGCCGGGATAGCGATGGGCCTGGTTACTGATGAGCAGGGTAACTATGCTGTTTTGACGGATATTGAAGGCATCGAGGACAACTACTGCGACATGGATTTTAAGGTCGCCGGCACCACTGATGGTATCACCGGAGTCCAGATGGACACCAAGCTCAAAGGGATAAGTTTGGAAATCGTCGAAAAGACCATAAATCAAGCCCGGGAGGCCCGCCTGTTTATTCTGGATAAAATGAATCAAACTATCAGCGCCAGCCGCCCCGAACTCAGCCGCTACGCTCCGCGGATGTATAAAATAACCGTTACCCCGGATAAAATTGGTAGCGTCATCGGCCCCGGAGGTAAGACAATCAGGTCAATTACCGAGGAAACGAAAACCACTATTGACATTAATAATGACGGTACGGTGATTATTGGTTCATCCGATGAGGCCACCGCCCGCCGAGCCATCGAGATAATCGAGCGTCTTACCAAAGAGGTGGAAGTGGACGAGGTCTATACCGGTAAGGTAACACGAATACTGAACTTCGGGGCGATGGTCGAAGTGCTGCCGGGCAAAGAAGGTTTAGTTCACATCAGTGAGCTGGCGGATTATCGGGTAGCTAATGTCGAGGATATCGTTAAGGTAGGCGACGAGATTATGGTCAAGGTAATCGGGATTGACAATCTCGGCAGGATGAATTTGTCCCGGCGAGCAGTACTGGAACAGCCGGCTCAAGCAGCGGAGAAGAAGGTAACGGACTCACCTAACTCACCTAACTCACCCACTCCGGATTACCCGTTTAAGACCCAGCGTGAGGCTGGTCCACCACAGCGCCCTCCTCGTCCCACCCAGAACCGGCGGCGTTTCTAAACGTTACTAAAAGGGTTGAGGCGATGAAGCCAATAAGAGTGGTAGTTCAGGGGGCATCAGGTAGAGTGGGACGGGAGGTGGTCAATGCCCTAGGTAAAGAGCCGGAAATGCAGTTGGTCGGCGCCGTAGGACTCCACGTTACCGAAGATTATTTGCCCTTACCGTCAGGCTCAGGTTCAGTCCCCTTTTCTGCCGACTTAGAGCGGATTCTCACTGATTGCCAGCCTGAAGTGCTGGTGGATTTTACCACGGCTCGAGCGACGATGCCGGCAGTACGCATCGCCGCTAAACGCAGGATTAACCTGGTCATCGGAACTACCGGATTTACGGCTGACGAAATTAGTGAGATTGAGCAGCTAGCCAAAACTCATCAGATTGGGGTGGTGATAGCCCCGAATTTCGCTCTGGGGGCGGTTTTGATGATTCACCTGGCCAAGATAGCGGCTAAATACCTTGACTACGCTGAAATCATCGAACTGCACCACCACCTGAAAGCTGACGCGCCTTCAGGAACGGCGTTAGCCACCGCCAGAGCCATGGCTCAAGCCCGGGGTAAGCCCTTCAGCCGTCCCGCGGAACCAGGGCAACCATCAAATAGCCGGGGGCAGCCGGTGGAAGGGGTGACCATTCACAGTGTGCGGCTACCGGGGCTGATGGCACACCAGGAGGTAATCCTGGGAGCGCCGGGACAAACGCTGAGTATCCGGCATGATACCATTAACCGGGAATGCTATATGCCCGGCGTGATAATCGCCATTAAGGAAGTGGTTAAACGGCAGGGCCTAATCTACGGATTGGATACGCTGCTTAACTTATAGGAGTATTATGAAAAGATATCGAGTAGCTATTGTCGGTGCTACCGGACTGGTGGGACAGGAGTTTATCAAAGTCCTGGAACAACGCGACTTCCCGATGGAATCAGTCAGCCTCTTCGCTTCCGACCGTTCCGCGGGTAAGAAGATGTTTGTCGCTCATCAGGAGATTGAGGTCAAGGAGACGACCGCCGAATCTTTTAATGGAATAGACATCGCTCTCTTCTCGGCTGGTATTGAGGTCAGTCGCTACTTTGCGCCGATAGCGGCCCACCACGGAGCAGTAGTTATTGATAATAGTGCTGCCTTTAGAATGACACCGAGCGTACCACTGGTAGTCCCTGAGGTCAATCCCGAAGACATTAAATGGCATAAGGGGATTATTGCTAACCCCAACTGCTCCACTATTCAAATGGTGATGGCCCTGTATCCATTACACAAGGTCAATCCCATCAAGCGCATTGTCGTCAGCACCTACCAGTCGGTATCAGGCACCGGGGCGGCGGCCATGGAAGAGCTGACCACGCAGTCCAGGCAGGTGCTGGATGGACAGAACACCGCTCCCCACGTCTACCCCCACCAGATCGCGCACAACCTCCTTCCGGAGATCGGTTCCTTCAAGGACGATGGCTACACGAGCGAGGAGTGGAAGATCGCCGCCGAGACCCGCAAGATCATGCACGAACCCGATCTGCCCCTCTCCG
>JAUYMF010000012.1 GCA_030698765.1 Dehalococcoidales bacterium | reverse complement strand
TCTCTTATATATCTTGCCGTATCAAGGAAGTTGCTGTCATTCCAGCGAAGGCTGGAATCCAGGGGATAGACATGGATTCCGGATCAAGCCTGTCCTGGCGACAGGCCAGGGTCCGGAATGACAGAACTGTAAAGACATTTGTAATACACTACACTAGCTATCTTTACTGCGATTGTTCTCCGTTATCCCTTCAAATTGAACCACTACCCACCACTACCCCCTCACCTTGGCAAAGAAGATGAAATCTGCTACACTGGTCAATTAAATCCCCTGATAACTGATTAGCTTCAACAAAGGAAGAACAGCTTTGACGACCCGGAACAAGATAATGGATATGGCTATTGAAGAAGGAAGAAGACTGCTCACGGAGGTAGAGTCCAAAGAGCTTCTCAGGCAAGCGGGAATAAGCGTTGTCGAGACCAGGCTGGCAACATCCCGCGAAGAGGCGGTATCAATCAGTGAGAAGCTGGGCTATCCGGTGGTATTAAAGATTGTTTCCTCAGATATCGTCCATAAAAGTGATGCCGGCGGCGTTAAGCTGGACTTGAAGACATCACAGGAGGTCGGCAAAGCCTATGATGATATTCTGCGTGCCGTCAAACAGAAACAGCCCGATGCCCGGATTCAGGGCGTCTCGGTGCAGAAAATGGCCCGTCCCGGTGTTGAAGTAATCATCGGCGTGTCCCAGGACAGGCAGTTTGGGCCGGTGCTCATGTTCGGTCTGGGCGGTATCCTGGTGGAAATCCTGAAAGATGTTTCTTTCCGAATCATCCCCTTAGAGAGAAGAGACGCAGGGGAAATGATCAGGGAGATAAAGGGCTATCCCCTTCTTGAGGGCTACCGCGGACAGGAACCGGTAGACGTGGCCAACCTGGAGGAGCTGATACTCAAGGTTTCCCGTTTTGTGGAAGAGAACCCACAGGTGCAGGAACTTGACCTGAACCCCGTTTTTGCCTACAGTAACGGTGCCGTAGCCGTGGATGCCAGAGTTGTCCTGAAAGAGGATAGCTAATATGGGCCTGAAACTGATGCTGGAGGGGGTGGCCGGGCGGTACGGAGATAAACCAGCAATCATTTCGGGCGAACGCAAATTATCCTTTCTTGACCTGGATATAGCTTCGAACAAAGTAGCCCATGCCCTGATGAGAACCGGCGTCAGCAAGGGCGACCGGATAGCCCTGCTGCTAGCCAACAGTCCGGAATTTGTCATCACCTTCTTTGGTATCGTCAAGGCCGGCGCCATCGCGGTCCCTCTCAATGCCAAATACAAATTCGGGGAGCTATCCGCACTCCTGGCCGATGCCCAACCAAAGGTACTGATAACCGAGAGCCCCACCTTAGAGTCATTGAGCCCGTTTTTAGCGGAATTCAAATCAATCGAGCAGGTCATCGGCCTGACTGCAAACGGTGAGGGTAAGTACGTCAGCTATCAGGATATTATTTCCGGCAGTTCCGCGCAGCGTATTACCCCCGGGCCTGAACCTGACGATATCGCTCTGATCGCTTATACCTCAGGCCCTTCCCTTTCCCCCGGGGGAGTAATGCTGTCCCACCGGAGCCTGGTGGTCGGCACGGCTAGTATGGCGGAAGGCTTCCGGCAAACCGAAAAGGACATATCACTGCTCTTCAGCCTGCCCCTCGACCACATGCTCGGTCTGGCCGGAGTATTACTGGCGTCTATCTACAAGGGCAGCACCCTGGTAATGGTCGCGGGAACAGGACTGTCCATGAGCAGCTTTTTCGCTACCATTGAAAAGGAAAAGGGCACCATATTCTGGGGAGTCCCTTACACCTTCACCCTGGCCACTGAAATGGCCGAAAAAGAAGGCATCAAGAATGATTTAAGCTCCCTCCGCCTGTGCGGCAGCGCCGGCGCCCCTTTATCGCTCGATGTCATACGGCGCTTCAAGCAATATTACGGTCTCAATCTCATTGATGGCTGGGGTTTAACCGAAGCGGTATGCCTGGCGACCTGTCAGGCTGTTGACGGCAGCGGCACGCGCGGCTCAGTAGGGAAAGCGTTACCCGGCTGGGAGATGAAGATTGTAGATGAGACCGGCCGGGAGCTGCCGCTAAATCAATCCGGAGAGATAATTGTCCGGGGGCCGATAACGAAGGGATACTACAACAACCCGGAAGCCACCGCCGAAGTAATCAGGGACGGCTGGCTCTATACCGGTGACATCGGCAAGATCAACGAAGAAGGCGACCTTTTCATCACCGGCCGGAAGAAGGACCTTATCATTATCAAAGGGCAGAATGTATGCCCCGGTGACATTGAGAGCACCTTACTGAGTCATCCCAAAGTAGCGGACGCGGCTGCGATTGGTCTTCCCGACAGGCTGCGGGGAGAAGTCGTCGGCGTGGTTATCAGCCTGAAAGAGGGAGCGGTAGCCACCGAGGGAGAAATAAAACAGTTCTGCATCGAACGCATGGTCAATTATAAAGTACCGAAACAGGTCATATTCATCGATTCTCTACCGAGGACAGGCAGCGGTTCAATTGATAAAGAAAGCATCCGCCGCCGTTTGGCAATCCCCTCAATTTTTCCGGACATGGTAGCCTCCCACGGCAGCCCCGCCTCTTTAAGACCATCATCTTAGGATACCGCCATTCAGGGGGGGTCCTGATGCAGAAGGTCGCTATTGTCACTGACAGCGTAGCTTGCCTGACCAGGGAACTCGTAGAGCAGTACCGGATTGGGATTGTACCTGTCAGGCTGCTGGTTCAGGGTAAGGTCTACCGTGACCTGGTGGACATGACCCCGTCCCAGGCTTACCGGATGTTCCTGCAGGACCCCGCAAGTTTCAACACGTCGCCGTCATCCCCCGGACACTACCTGGAAGCCTACCACGAGGCCAGCCGGATAGCGCCAAACGTCCTCTGCGTCACCATCTCCTCCAGGCTCAGCACCGGCTATGATATGGCACGTGTCGCCCGGGAACAGGCTGAAGCCGAGCTACCACAGACCTCAATAACCGTCCTCGATTCCCTGAATGTCACCGCCGCCGAGGGTTTCATCGCCCTGGCAGCGGCACGGGCTGCCGCCGCCGGGAAAGACCTTGACGAGGTGGTCAAGATAGCTGAAGCAGTAAGAGACAAGGTCACCTTTGTTATCCTCCTGGACACCATCCGCCATGTCTACCGCACCGGTCGCATACCTAAAATAGCTTCCCAGGTAGGCGCTATGCTCAGCATCAAACCGATTCTCACCAGCTCCTCCGGCGCCATAGTTTTCAAAGGAGTGGTTAGAAACCGGGAACATGGCATAGACCGACTCCTGGAGATAATGAGGGGTAGCGCGGGACAGAGACCGGTACACTTGGCGGTAATGCATGCCTACGCTCCCGATGACGCCGAAAAACTAAAGGAGAAAACAGCCGCGGAATTCGATTATGCTGAGTTGTGGATAACCGAGTTCAGCCCGGTGATGGGTTATGCTACCGGAACCGGCACGCTGGGTTTCGCTTTTTAAGCGACTAATGCTTAGTTGCGTAAATCATTGTACATAGTCCGCTCGTCCTGAGCCTGTCGAAGGGCGAGTGGAGGGTTCGACAGGCTCACCCTGAGCGTAGCGAAGGGTCTCAGGGTGGGAAGGGGAATTCAATTTTAGCAAAGGTCTAGCGGAACGAGAAAAAACGTTCTATAATATAATATTCAGCTAAGGAGGGATGGAAAACACTCAGCTCGAGGCTAAAGCGCAGATGTTGGCCGGGAGCTTGGGGCAGCTCCCCGAGCCGGTAGTTAAGCCTGTCCTGGTCGTTGTCAGCGGCCTGCCCGGTACCGGCAAGTCTTTTTTCTGTAGCAAGCTGGCTGAGAGGTTACCTTTCGTTGTTTTGGAAAGTGACGCTTTACGTAAAGTCCTTTTCCCGTCCCCGAGTTATAGCCTGGAAGAAAGCTCGTATCTCTTCCGGGTGATACACTCCCTCATTGAGAAATTGCTGAAGAGGGGGAACTCCCTTATTCTGGACGCCACCAATCTTTCCGAGCAACACCGCGAGTATCTTTACAGTATCGCTGACCGCCTGGATGCAAAGCTTGTCCTGGTACGCGTTGAGGCGCCACCGGAGGTAGTGCGCGGACGGTTGCAAAGTCGGCTGGAGGGACGGGAAAGTAAGTCAGACGCTGACTGGACGGTATACCAGAAAATGAAATCGTCGGTCGAGAAAATCCACCGCAAACACTATGTCGTCGACACATCCCGGGATATTGAACCTGTCCTGGACAAAATTATCAGAGAGGTGAAGCATTAGACTCCGCCGGAGGTTGGCCGATGCCCTACGGATATAATGGCAGGATACTGCGGGTTGATTTATCCCGCGGTACTACTTCGGTAGATGAACCGGATGCCGGATTTTACCGGCACTACATCGGCGGTAGAGGACTGGTCAGCTATTTCCTCCTCCGCGAGCTAACCGGCGGTGAGGACCCCCTCGGTCCCGAGAACAAGCTGATTTTTGCTACCGGCCCGCTCACCGGAGTGCCTATCGCCGGTGGGGGGCGCAACAGTGTCGGCGCCAAGTCACCGCTGACCAACGGTTACGGTGATACCGAGGTCGGCGGCTACTGGGGAGCCGAACTGAAACATGCCGGCTATGACGCCATTATCTTTGAAGGCAAAGCAGCCAGTCCGGTATACCTCTGGATTGATGATGGCAAAGCCGAGATTAGAGACGCCCGGCACCTCTGGGGTAAGACCACCGCCGAGTGTCAAAAGATGATTCAGGAAGAACTGGGGGATAGTGGTATCCGCATCGCCCAGATGGGGATCGGCGGCGAGAACCTGGTCCGCTATGCCTGTGTCATCAACGATCTGTCACACGCCGCCGGCCGTACCGGCATGGGGGCGGTAATGGGCTCGAAAAAGCTGAAAGCGATTGCGGTCAGGGGACGTCAGAAGGTGGCGTTAGCCGATGCCAGCGCCGTGAACTCCATCGCCAGATGGCTCAGCAATGACCTGAAGACCAACCCGGACGCCGTTTCCATGCGCGAGGATGGCACTGCCGGAGTGCTCATGCCCCTGAATAACAATGGAGGATTACCCACGCGGAACTTCCAGCAGGGTGTCTTCGAGGGAGCCGACAAGATATCGGTGGAGGCGATGAAGGCAACAATCATGAGCGGGAGGAGGGGGTGCTACGCCTGCACCATCCGCTGTAAACCGGAGGTGGCCGCCCGGGGACGGTATGACGTTGACCCGGTTTACGGCGGGCCGGAATACGAGACTTTAGCCTCTCTAGGCTCAAACTGCGGAATTGACAATCTGGAAGCGGTCGCCAGGGGCAATGCCCTGTGCAACGCCTACGGACTGGACACCATATCCACCGGCTCCAGCATCGCTTTTGCCATGGAGTGCTTTGAGCGCGGCATCATCACCGGAGAGGATAGCGGCGGCCTGGAGCTTCGCTTCGGAGATGCCGACACCATGTTAAGGTTGATAGAGATGATCGCCCGCCGGGAAGGCATCGGCCAGGTGCTGGCGGACGGGGTAGCCCGGGCTGCCGCCGCTTTCGGCCGGGGCGCCGAAGATTTTGCCCTGCAGATTAAGGGACAGGAACTGCCGATGCATGAGCCCCGTTACAAGCAGGGTCTGGGGGTCGGCTATACCATCTCCCCTACCGGCGCCGACCACTGCCATAACATCCATGACACGATGTACGATGACCCCGATGATATGAGCCAGGAACTGGCCAATCTCCAGGCGCTGGGTATCTTCGAGCCTTTACCTGCCCGGGAGCTAAGCGAGGCCAAGGTGCGCATGCTGGTCTACGGCAGTCTCTGGCAGCATACCCTCAATTGCCTGGTATGGTGCATGTTCGTACCTGTGAGCATTGAGCGGATGGTTGCGCTGGTAACAGGCGTCACCGGCTGGAACACCTCGGTCTGGGAGTTAATGAAAGGCGGCGAGCGGTGTGTTGCCATGGCCCGCGCCTTTGATATCCGGGAGGGTATGACGGTCAAGGACGACCGCCTGCCACAGCGGTTCTTCATCCCCTTCACCTCCGGCCCACTGAAAGGGGTCGGCATCAACCGGGAAAAATTGGACCAGGCGATAGATACCTATTATGCCATGGCCGGTTGGGACAGGGTAAGCGGAACACCCACCCTGGTCAAGCTTCAGGAACTGGGTATTGAGTGGGTCGCCCGGGCCTAGCGGAAAACCGGAGGGCACGCTATCCGCATGACTGAGTTAGGGATATAAAACCGGCTCCGAAAGTATCGTCGAAAAAGTGAAAGGAGATTAAGTTGGAGGTTAAGGTCGCAACCGATAGCATTACCAGAATCAAAGCTGACGCCATTATCGTGAACTGCTTCGAGGGAATGGAACGCCCTGAAGATGAGGCGGCAACTGTGGATGAAGCCCTGGGGGGGACGATTACCGAACTGATTAAACAGGGCGAGATAAAGGGTAAACTCAACCAGATTACCGTTATTTACAGTCAGGGTAAACTCCCGGCAACCAGAGTAGTCGTCACCGGCCTGGGCAAGAAAGAAGAGATAACCCCGGACCGGGTTATGAGAGCAATTGCCGGTACCTGCCGGTTTTTGCAGAAGAAGAACCTAAAAACTGTTGCCATCTCTACCCGGGGAGCAGGGCTGGCGGGAATAACCGTGTCAGACGCATCCCGTGCAATAACCGAAGGGGCACTGCTCGGGGTCTATTTGTTCCGCCGCCACATCACCAAAGCCTCCGAGCACGGTGAGATTGAGCAGTTGACCATAATTGATGGCGACGCCGGGCGGCTTTCCGCCCTGGAAGAAGGTTCCCGCCAGGGTAAAATCATGGCGGAAGCGGCTAATCTGGCCCGAGACATGGTCAATGAACCATCTAACTACCTGACACCCACTGATATGGCGACAATAGCCAGCAAGCTAGCGGAGAGCCACGGGCTGGAAATCAATATCCTGGAACGGGAGCAAATGCAGGCAATGGGGATGGGCGCCATCCTGGGAGTGTCCCAGGGAAGCCGCCAGCCACCCAAATTCATCGCCCTCCGCTACCGGGGAAGCAACTCCGCGTCCACCGATATCGCCCTGATCGGCAAGGGGATAACATTCGACTCCGGCGGTATTTCCATCAAGCCCTCCGAGGGGATGGGTGATATGAAGGGGGATATGGCGGGGGGTGCCGCTGTCATCGCCGCCATGGGCGCTATCGCTCAGCTTAAACCCAAAATTAATGTTCTGGCTATCTGCGCGGCTACGGAGAACATGCCTGACGGCAACGCCATCAGGCCGGGAGATGTTCTCACGGCAATGGGCGGTAAAACCATAGAAATCATATCTACTGACGCTGAAGGGCGTCTCACCCTGGCTGATGCCCTGGGTTACGCTAAAAAAGAGGGGGCTAAACTTCTCGTGGACGCCGCCACGCTCACCGGAGCGATGAGGATCGCCCTGGGAGACATCTGCACCGGTGCTTTCGGCAATAATCAGGAACTGATCGATAAGATAATCGCCGCTGGCAACGAAGCGGGAGAACGTATCTGGCAGATGCCGATGTATGAGGAATACAAGAAACAGAACGAGAGCGACGTAGCCGATATCAAAAACGTCGGCGGCAGAATGGGGGGCGCCATTACCGCCGCTCAATTTGTCGGTGAGTTCGCCGGTGATACCCCCTGGGTTCATCTGGATATCGCCGGTACCAGCATGAATGAGAAGGAACAGAACCAGCTACCCAAAGGGGCTACCGGAGTACCGGCGCGTACCCTGGTAAACCTTGTCCTGGCACTGGCTAAAGAATCCGGTTAATAAAAAGGGAGATTCGTTCATGAAGATCAAATGGTTGGGACACGCCACTTTTCTGATTACCTCAGAAACGGGGACCAGGTTAATCACTGACCCCTACGCCACCAATGACCGCATCAAGTATGGGGAAATCAGAGAGTCGGCGGACATTGTCACCGTGAGCCACGGCCACTTTGACCATAACAACGTCGCCGCGGTCACCGGCAATCCCGAGGTCGTCGATGAAGCCGCGCCAACTGAGGTTAAAGGAATAAAGATAGAGGGTATCCCCGCCTATCATGATACCAGGCAGGGAGCGGAGAGAGGCTCTAATATCATATTCTGCCTGGCGATTGATGGCATGAGGGTCTGCCACCTCGGCGACCTGGGCCACAGCCTTGGTGACAAAGAGATTGCTGAGATAGGGAAGGTGGATATATTACTCATCCCGGTGGGAGGGTTTTTCACCATTGATGCTGGTACTGCCACCGAGATTTGCCGCCAGCTAGCCCCCAAGGTGATTATCCCGATGCACTATAAAAATAATCGGTGCGAGCTACCGATATCAGGGGTGGACGATTTTCTGAAAGGGAAACAGGGAATAAACAAGCTCAATACCAGTGAAGCGGAGTTTAGCATGGCAGAACTACCCGGCGCCACTCAGATTTTTGTCTTGCAGCCTGCGCTATAGGGTGGGACCAGACAGGCAGAGGGAGTAGTGCTTGATATTTGAGGCTTCGGATTTTGTTTTTAAGGCACCGTCGGCGGTGTCCAGGGCGCGGCGTGTCCTGATTAAGCCCAGCGCGTCCTATCCGGTGCCTTATCCGGTAACCACCAGCCGGGACATTATGACAACAATAATCAGAGGTATCCGGCAGGTCAGTGATGCTGATATCCTGATACTTGACGGTACCCCCGGAGGAAGCCCAATCTACCCGATATACCAGACACTGGGATATGACTTCCCGAGGGTACTGTTACTGGATGTTAAAGACTGCACCTGGGTGGAAGTAGATAATCCCCTGCCCAAACCCCTAGCCGTGCCGACCTTCTGGGTCCCTAATGTTATCCTCTCCAGCGATTACCTGATAAACGTGGCGCCACTAAAGATTTTCAATGGGAAAGGCAGTCTCAGTATCATGAATATGCTCACCTTACTACCGAGCAGCAAGTACAGCGGTGAAGCACTGGAGGGACGGGAGACTCTGTACAACCTGGGGATAGATAAGGTGGTTGCTGACCTCTATTTTACGCTACCCTTTGACCTCGGTATCATCGAAGCCCGACAGAAATTCATTAGCTTCGGTGACCCGTTTCACGGTGATATTGAAGAATACGGCAAGATTTTCATTGGTGAACCTTACGAAGTGGATTCCGAAGCTTCAGAGATACTGGACATCAAGCCGGACTACCTCGATTTAATCAGTGAAGCCAAAAAGGGGTTCGAAAGCTGAGTTCCCATTATAGGCAAGTGATCTCC
>JAUYMF010000011.1 GCA_030698765.1 Dehalococcoidales bacterium | reverse complement strand
CACCTCAACCGAGATACAGGAGCTAATCGGGAATTAAGGCGTCAGGGACTACGGCATGCAGCTGTTCGTTCCCTGGACGGGGGCAGAACCCGGATAGGCTACCGGAGGATAAAAGTTGACCGAGCTATGGCAGGGCCTGATCAAGGCCATTGAGCTGATAGTCAGCCTTGACCCGGAGATAATGGAGGTTGCCGGGAGGTCACTGGGTATTTCCGTGACCTCCACGGCGCTGGCTTCTCTACTCTGCCTGCCCCTGGGTGGACTGATTCATTTCTCCAGTTTCCCGGGCAAGAGGAGCCTGCTCAACCTGATCCAGACGTTCTACAGCGTACCCACGGTCGCCATCGGACTGTTTGTCCTCGTCCTCTTTTCCCGGGCCGGGCCGCTGGGCGGGTTTGGCTTGCTTTTCACGCCCGCCGTGATTATATTGGGGCAGATAATACTGATTATCCCGATAATGCTCGGCATGACCATCTCGGCTCTCAACGGAGTGGACCGGGCGATACTGGACACCACCCGCTCGCTGGGCGCCAGCGGGCCGCAGATGGCGCTGGCCACCCTGAGAGAAGCCAGGTTTGCCGTCATCGCGGCAGTCAGCATGGGATTTGGACGGACAATCTCCGAAGTCGGCATCGCCATCATGGTCGGCGGCAATATCCGGGGGTTCACCAGGGTCATCACCACGGCGATAGCGCTGGAGTCAGCCAAAGGCGATATCGAGCTATCACTGGCCCTGGGGATAATTCTTCTCGCCCTTGCCCTGTCCGTCAATATCATTCTCAACAGGCTACAGCAGAGGTGATCATGCCTTTAATCGAAACGGTGAATTTATGCCAGAGACGCGGCACGCGGGATATTCTGACGAATATCAACCTGAGGGTGGAGCGGGGGGAAGTCTTCGCCCTGATTGGCCCCACCGGCGCCGGTAAGACCACCCTCCTCCGGTTGCTCGACCTTATTGACGTTCCGTATTCCGGGCAAATCTACTTTGACGGAATAGATACCGCCAGGGCGGGACGGGAGCGCCTGGCAATCCGCCGCCGCATGGCGTTCGTGCTGCAGAAACCGGTGGTATTCAACGCCAGTATCTATGATAACATCGCTTACGGACTGAAATGGAGGGGCATGGGGAAGGAGGATATCCGGCGGAAAGCCGGCAATATCCTGGACATGGTCGGTCTCTCCGCCGAGAAAGAGCGTAACGCCCGGACCTTATCCGGGGGAGAAGTGCAGAGAGTAGCTATCGCCAGGGCGGTGGCTATTGAGCCTGAGGTGCTGCTGCTGGATGAGCCGACGGCTAATCTCGACCCGATTTCAGCATCGAGGATCGAGGAGCTGATAACGGGCATCATTCAACGCCGCGCGACCACGATAGTAATGTCGACCCACGATATGGCGCAGGGCCAGCGCCTGGCGGACAGAATCGGAATGCTGGCCAGCGGGGAGCTTCTGCAGACCGGGAGCTCTGCTGACATATTCACCTCACCCCGGAACAGGGAAGTCGCCGAGTTTGTCGGCGTGGAAAATATCATCGACGGCATAGTGCTGAACAACCAGAACAAAGTGGTCACCATAGATATCGGGGGCAGCGTTATCGAGGCGATTTCACACTACGCCCCCGGCGAGCCGGTCTCCGTCTGTATCCGGCCGGAGGATATAACTTTATCCCTGTCCCGGATTGCGAGCAGCGCCCGGAATTCGTTCACCGGCAAGGTAACCCGGACGGTATCCATGGGGCCGCTGAGCCGCGTTGAAATAGACTGCGGCTTTGCGGTGGTCTCCCTGGTCACCAGAAAGTCGGCGGAGGAAATGGCTCTGGACAGGGGGACGCCGGTCTACGCCAGCTTCAAAGCTACCGGCGTCCACGTGATCAAGCGGGAAAGCCACTGATACCGGGATTAAAATGAAAAACTGTACAAAATCCGGCGGCAAAGTTAGAATTAGGATAGCACCAAGAGGTAAAGAATATGACCGGTCTTTTTGATTCCTGGCAGCGCCAGATTAATTACCTGCGCATATCGGTTACCGACCGCTGTAACCTGAACTGTATCTACTGCTCGGCGGGTTCGGTGCCGTATATGCCGCGAAACCAAATTCCCACTTATGAAGAAATCCGGAGAGTGGTCCAGGTAGCCGCCGGCATGGGCATCACCAAAGTGCGCCTCACCGGGGGCGAGCCATTGATGAGGTCAGACCTGAGCCAGCTGGTGGGCATGCTTGCCCGGATAGAGGGCATCGATGATATCGCCCTGACCACCAACGGTACGCAGTTGCGCAAGTACGCAATTGCGCTGAAGGAAGCAGGGTTAAAACGGGTCAACGTGAGCCTGGACACGCTAAAAAGAGACAGGTTCAAACGCATCACGGGTAAGGATAAACTGAGGGAGGTGCTGGCCGGTATCGAGGCGGCGGAACAGGCCGGGCTAAATCCGGTTAAGATAAACATGGTGGTGCTGCGGGGCATCAACGATGATGAGATTATCGATTTCGCCCGAAAGAGCCTCACCCCGGGCTGGCATGTCCGCTTTATCGAATTCATGCCTTTTGAGACCGCCAGCAAGGGAGTGGCCATCACCGTCCCCACCCAGGAAATCCAGGAACAGATCCAGTCCCTGGGCAAACTGGAGCCGTACGTTGATGAAACCGGCGGCGGTCCGGCTAAATATTTCCGGCTGCCGGGGGCTAAAGGCACTATCGGCTTCATCAGCGCCATGACCGAACACTTCTGCCGCACCTGTAACCGCCTGCGCCTCACCGCCGACGGGCAATTGCGCCCATGCCTGCTGGACGACGACGAGATTGACTTAAGGGAAGTGCTGCGCAACGGGGCCAGCCCCGATGAGCTGAAACGACTTATCCAGCAAGCCGTCACCGTCAAGAGGGAACGGCACCACCTGAACGAGGAACTCGCCCCGGAGAAACGGCCGATGCGCCAGATAGGGGGATAAAACAGCCGGTTCATAAACTGTTAGAGCTTTTTCTCCTTAATCTTGTGTCCCCCGTCAGACTGGACGTGGAGATACGCGTTTTCTGGATTCCGGCTGGAGTTTATCCCGTACCTGATACGGGGCCGGAATGACGATGGGGGCTATTTGTAACAATGACAACTCAGCCAACGCCTGGTAAGCGAAAGGAGCCGGACAATGGACAAACTTAGCCATCTGAACTCAAGCGGTGAAGCGAGAATGGTTGACATCAGCCCTAAAGGCGATACCGAACGGGAGGCGGTGGCCCGGGGACGGGTAATGATGAACCCGGCCACCCTGGAACTGATAAAGACCAGCGGGCTGCAAAAAGGGGATGTCCTGGCGGTATCCAGGGTTGCCGGTATCATGGCCGCTAAAAAAACGCCTGACCTGATACCGCTGTGCCACCCGCTGATGCTGAGTAACATCACTATTGAATTTGACCTGTCGGGGGAAGACGCTATCGGCATTACCGCCCGGGTGAAAAACACCGGCAAGACGGGAGTAGAGATGGAGGCTCTGGTGGCCACGTCCGTAGCCGCCTTGACTATCTACGATATGGCTAAATCAGTAGACCGGGGGATGACCATCACGGACATCTGCCTGGAGAGCAAACGGGGTGGTAAGAGCGGTATTTACCGCCGGGAGACCCGGGACTAGTGTCGTGCCAAGTAAAAAGGATTTCGGAGGTTGTCTGGAAAAGGCCTTTTTGTCATTGCGAGCGAAGCGTGGCAATCCGGGAGGCGGGGACGCTATCCCATTCCGGAATGCAGATGGGAAAGATGTCAATGATCAGGTTGACACCGGACTAGGCCTGCCCCATAGCTCGGGCAAGGAGATTATTATTGTTCTACGGGTGGTATGTCGTCTTCGCGGGACTGCTGCTGGCGGCTTACAGCGAATGGACAACTTTCTACGGGTTCACCGCCTTTGTGCAGCCGGTGGCTGATACCTTCGGCTGGAGCTATGCCCAGATCGCTTTAGCCACTTCTTTTCGCAGCCTGGTTTCCGGTACTTTAAGCCCGTTCATCGGGATGGGCGTTGACCGCTGGTCGCCCAAAATTACGGCGCTAACCGGGGTAATCATTTTAGGAGCCGGGTATTTTTTCTTCAGCAAGATCACCAGCCTGGGCACGCTCTACCTGAGCGTTATCCTGATCGGCATCGGCGGGGGGCTCTGCCATGTGGTGCCCACGACCACCGTTGTCCGGTGGTTCCGCAAAAATGTCGGTAAGGCGATTGCCATACTCTCGCTGAGCACCGGACTCGGCGGTCTGCTGCTGCCGGTACTGGTCAGGATGATCGACAGCTACGGATGGCAGCAGGCGCTGGTCATACTGGCCATCGGGATATGCGTCCTGGGCATCCCGATATCCTTTATCTTCCGCAGCCAGCCGGAAGACTACGGGCTCCTGCCGGATGGGCAGAAACAGCAAGATTTAATAGCTGACAGCGGCGCTGCCGTCCATGACTTCAGCCTGAGTGTCAGAGAAGCGCTGAAGACGCGGGCTTTCTGGCAGATGGGGGTCGCCTTCATGCTCCGGTTCCCTGCCATTATGGGGGTACTGACTCACATCATGCCCTATCTATCCAGCCTGGGAGTAGACAAGGCGACCGCCAGCACGGTGGTGATGATCATTCCCCTGGCCAGCGTCGGCGGGCAGTTGCCCTTTGGCTGGATGGCGGATAATTTCCAGAAAAAGTACATCATAGCTTCCGGTATGATGCTTACCGTCGTCAGCATGCTCCTCTTCTGGCTGATTGATGGCAGCTCTTTCTGGATGATGGTCCTCTTCGCCATAATTTTCGGCCTGGGCATCAGCGGGTTTTTCCCGCTCCGGGCGCCCCTGCTCAGGGATTACTTCGGCCGCGGGCGGTTTGCCACCATCTCCGGCTTAAACCAGCTATTCCCGATGATCGGGACGTTTGTCGGCCCGCCTCTGGCCGGCTGGATTTTTGACAGCACCGGTGATTACGGCTCCGCCTGGCTGATACTGGGGGCTACCGTGGTGATGGGGGTAATCTTGATGCTGACTATGCCCTCTCCTTCAAAATCGCCGGCAGCGCCAAAAGAGGCTGGGATTGAAACCCGACCACGATTCAGCTAAGATGGATTGTCGTGTTCTACGGATGGTATATAGTTGTCGCCAGTCTGTTTCTTATTGCCTATAATGAATGGGCAACCTATTACGGATTCACCGCTTTCATCGAACCTATTTCCGCCACCTTCGGCTGGAGCTACGCTCAAATTTCACTGGCCACTTCTTTTCGCGGTCTGCTATCGGGTACGTTAAGCCCTTTTACCGGCATGATTGTTGACCGCTGGTCGCCGAAAATACTGGCGCTGATCGGAGTAGCGTCATTAGGTTTCGGCTACTTCTTCTTCAGTCGCATCACCAGCCTGACCATGCTCTACGTCAGCTTTTTGTTTGTGGGCATCGGCGGCTCGCTCTGCTACATGGTACCCACGACCACTATCGTCAAATGGTTCAGCAAGAATGTCGGCAAGGCTACCGGCATCATCTCTGTAGGCGCCGGTCTCGGCGGTTCGCTGCTGCCGTTACTGGTCAAGATGATTGATACCTACGGCTGGCAAAATTCGCTGGTCGTCCTGGCGGTCGGGATTGGCGTCATCGGCATCCCAATATCCTTCGTTTTCCGCAGCCGCCCGGAGGACTACGGGCTCCTTCCGGATGGGGAGAAACCGGCAGACTCAACCAGTACCGCTGTTGCCATCGGCTATGATTTCAGCGTCAGCGTTAAGGAAGCGCTCAGGATGCGAACCTTCTGGCAGATAGGTCTCGCCTTCACCGTGCAGCTCGCCGGCATCATGGCGATACTGACCCATGTGATGCCCTACCTGATGAGCCTGGGCGTGGCCAAGTCCACTGCCAGCATGGTGGCGATGACCGTCCCGCTGGCCAGTATTTCCGGGCGGATACCCTTCGGCTGGCTGGCTGATATCTTCACCAAGAAGTATGTCAGCGCCGTGGCCATGATGATAACCAGCGCCGGACTCTTTCTTTTCTGGCTGATTGACGGCAGCTCTTTGCCGTTGATGATCCTGGCGGCCATCGTTTTCGGCCTGGGCGTCAGCGGGTTTGTCCCGGTGCGGGCGCCGCTGCTCCGGGAATACTTCGGCACGAAACGTTTTGCCTCGATTACCGGCCTGATGAGCACCTTCAGCATGCTGGGGATGATTGCCGGACCTCCCGCCGCCGGATGGGTCTTTGACACCTATGGCACCTACAGCCCGATATGGTTAATTCTGACCGCCGTCGCCCTGTCGGGGGCGGTCCTGATGGTTTTCATGCCGCTGCCTTTAAGGAATTCAAGGCAGGTTGAGGTATAATAGCGCTCCGGGTCCCGGCTTCCGCCGGAATGGTCTGCAATGCAGTTTGGGACAGCTCTGAATGGGTGCGCTAACGACTCTGTTGCCCAATTATAGCAAGCGGCAAAGAATAAGCGAAATCTAAGAGGCTATCTGAAAACAATGAATTGTCATCCTGAGCAAAGCGAAGGATCTGGGTTGAGGGGTTTCCATCCCACCCCCAGATTCTTCAGTCGCTCCGCTCCTTCAGAATGACATTTGCGGACACCCCCTGACAAAATAGCCGTGAGACACTGTTGTCGGACACGCTCAAACGGGTAAATGATTGCGCCGGTTCACTGGCGGAAGTAAGAAATACTAGAACAGCGTCACCGTGACCGGCTCGCCCTTCTCCAGCAAATCGATGTTCTCGGCAATCTCGATATAGCCATCGGCTTCAGCGGTGCTGGTTATCGCCCCGGACTCCTTGAACACGGGCACTGCCTCGTCGCCCTCAAGCTTGACCGTCAGGAACTGCCTCCGGCCGACACTGCCGGGGACCCTCCGTGAGAGCCTGGCCTGGACGGTCTCTCCTCTTCTCGGTGGCAGGTGGGCCATCTTCCTCACCGCCGGCAGCAGGAACAGGTAGGTGTTAATCAAGCAGGAAGTGGGGTAGCCGGGCATACCCATCAGCGGCTTGCCCTCGACCATGGCAAAAATGGTCGGCTTCCCCGGCTTCACCTGGATGCCGTGGAACAGTACTTCCCCCCACCCCACGATAACGCTGACCAGCAGGTCTCTCTCCCCCACCGATGAGCCTCCCGAGATGACCACTAGGTCATTCTTCAGGGCTTCGGTAATCATAGATTTGATGTGCTCGCGGTTGTCGCTGACGATGCCGGAACGAACGGGGATGCCGCCACTGGCGCTGACCACCGCGGCCACGGTATGGGAGTTAATATCATAAATCTGCCCCGGCTTTAACTTATCGCCAATCTCAACAATCTCTTCACCGCTGGGCAGAACGGCCACTCTTGGCCTGGCGTAGACCCTGACCCGCGCCGTACCCTGGGAAGCGAGCACCCCTATTTTACCCGAATCGAGAACGACGCCGCTCCGCAGAACCGGGTTCCCTTTCCTGATATCCTCACCCATCTTCGCCACGTTGGCTCCGGGGTAGGCCGACTTAAACACCTTGACCCGTCCGTCGGCCGACTCGGTATCCTCCACCATGACCACAGAATCGGCGCCTTTGGGCATCATCGCCCCGGTAGCAATCTGGACACACTCGCCAGCGGCTATTTTCTCCCGGGGCGTTTCCCCGGCATTCAGCTGACCGATGACATTGAGCACTTTAGGCCTGAACTGACCGGAATTGAAGGTATCCCTGGCCTTAACGGCGTAGCCGTCCATCGCCGCCCGGTCAAAGGGGGGGATATTTAAAGCGGCGACGACGTCCTCCGCCAGTACCCTCCCCGAAGCATCATCGAGAGCCACCGTCTCCACTGCGGAGACGGGCTTGATGTTGGCCTCGACCACCTTTTTGGCTTCCTCATAGGAAAGCAATGCGCCAAATGGTTTCACCTGATTACCTCCCTGACCAGATGCCCGATTTCAGGCAAAATTATCCTGTCCATTGCCAGGGTCGCCGCTCCGGTCGAGCCGGGGAGGCAGATGATAACCTTGCCTCTGATAACACCGGCAAAGGCCCGGCTCAGAATGCTGGCGGTACCTATCTCCTGGTAGGTCAGGAACCGGAAAAGCTCGCCAAAGCCATCCAGTTTTTTCTCCAGAAGCGGGGATACTGTCTCCACAGTGACATCACGGTGACTGGCGCCGGTGCCCCCGCTGGTGATGATGACCTGAAGCTCTTCCAACCCGAGCAACTCGTCTATCCTGCCTCTGATGGCGTCTGCTTCATCCCGGACGATGGCATATGCTAACAAGCGGTGCCCGTTCTGGAGCAGCCTCTGCTTTATTAACTCGCCGGACTCATCATCCTGTTCCGTGCGGGTATCAGAGATGGTAACAACCGCGCAGTTCACACTCCGCGGGGCATGTTTCCGGTGCTCCTGATAGCTCACTGTCTTTCTGTCTTCTCCCGGAGAATAGCTGTATTACGCCTGAAGCCTGATTACCGGAATCAGTGGTGGTGGTGCTCCGCGGCCGCCGCGGCCTGTGCCTGGGGCGCAACCGCGAAGTGGGGCTTGCAGATGACCTCCATCACCCTGAGGTCAAAGAACCGCGTAGAATTCACCGGTTTCAAAACTATCGCCGTATCCGCTCCGCGGTGACTGCCGCCGATGGAGATAACGGGCTCATCAGTACGCACCAGGCCGGCGTCAGCTGCCATCAGGCTGATCTCGCAGGCGACCTGGGTACCTGTCCCGAATATCCGCAGCGTATTGAGGATTATGTCCCCGAGCAGGTACATATTGAACTTGTTGCGCATCGCCCGGCTGACCCCGCCGAAGGCTTCCGTCGCGGTGAGCACCACGCCTCCCTTGCTCTCCATCTTCCGCCGGTTCTCCTCAGTGAACGGCTGCTCATTAGCCTCCTGATGGCCGGTAATACGGCTCACCGCCACTACCTTCATCCCCTTGAATACCTCCGTGGCTTTTACCGCCGTGTCGCCGCTGTTGGAGGCTACCAGTACCGTGTTAATGCCCGCTTCTTCCGCCCGCCGCCGGGCGATACGGAGCACCTCCTCCGTATTCTCACTGCCGGAGTTCTCAAAATAGACCGTCTTTGCTTCAACCATTCTTTTTTATCTCCTTCCAGGAACAATTCTCAGGCTTATAATTTAAGAATAACGTAAACGATTTCAGGGGTCAACCGGAGAAGCTACCAACGACTTCATTCTTTACTGGTGACGCAATCGGGCAACTCCGACAACCTCTCACCCGCCAGGCAATCCCCTAAAGGCGGGGTTTGCACAGGATCTCTTTAATCCTGAGGTCAAAGAAGCGCTGCGAATCGACGGGCTGCAAGACTACCGCCGTATCCACGCCCCGCCCGGTACCACCGAGAACGATGACCTCTTCATCGGTGCGGACTTTACCGGCATCAGCGGCGATGAGACTGATCTCACAGACCACCTTCATCCCCTGCCCGAAATTACGCAGCGTCTGGGCGATTATCTCCACCGGAGTAATAGTATCGAACTTCTGGCGGATTGCCCGGTTGACCCCGGCAAAGGCATGCGCCGCGGTGACGATGACGCCCCCGGCGCTCTCAACTTTGCGCCGGTTTTCCTCGGTAAAGGGCTGGACATCAGGCTCCTTCATCCCGGTAACGTAGCTGACCACAACCACCTCCAGTCCTTTGAAGAACTCCATCGCCCTGACCGCGGTATCGCCACGGGTAGAGGGCACCACAATCTTCTTGATGCCCAGCTCCCCGGCTCTGGTACTGGCGATACGAAATACCTCTTCCGTATTATCATGTCCGGGTCTGTCAAAATAGTATATTTTCCCCTCCATGTTCCCCCTTACGTGATTAGAATTTGTCCCATATATGTTGCCACCGGAAATCCGTTCCAGCGGTCAGTGATGGTGCCCTGCAGGAGGCGCCGCCGGTCTCTGCGCCAGGAGAGGTTTACAGAGGATTTCCTTAATCCTGAGATCGAAGAAGCGGGTAGAGTTTACCGGGGTGAGGACTGCCGCCGTATCCGCCCCCCGCCCGGTACCCCCGATGGCGATAACATCCTCATCAGTGCGCACCAGCCCGGCATCAGCCGCCATCATACAGATCTCACAGACCACCTTCACCCCCTGGCCCAGGACACGCAGCGTACCGGCGATGGTATCAGCCACGAGAGACATGTTGAACTTGTTACGCATTGCCCGGTCTACCCCACCGGCAAAGACCTCGGTGGTGGTCAGAACAGCCCCCCCGCCAGCCTCAACCTTCTGCCGGTTTTCTTCAGTGAACACCTGGGCATCAAGCTCCCGGTAACCGGTGATATGCCCCACCGCAATCACCCGCCTCCCGGCAAAGAACTCCACCGCCCTGACGGCGGTGACGCCGCGGGTGGAAGCTACCACAATCGTGTTGATGCCCAGCTCCTCCGCCCTGGCTCTGGCGATACGGAATACATCTTCCGTGTTGTCCTGTCCGGGCTTCTCAAAATAGTATACTTTACCCTCAATCACGCTTTCACTGTCCTTTCAAACCCTGCCAGAGTTGATTAAACAGGATAGCGTTAAAACAGATACGGTGTCAAGGAGGAGGGGGGAGGGAGGTTCTGCTTTAGTATGCCCGATAACCATACCGACGAAGCTTGTCCCGTACTCCGATACGGGAGTCGGCATCCAGTTGGGGTGGAGATGGCTGGATTCCGGCTGAAGTTTATCCCGTATCTGATACGGGGCCGGAATAGCATGAAATAGGTAAACTAACGCTATTTACAAAGCTCACACTAGTGTAGTGTATTACAAATGTCTTTACAGTTCTGTCATTCCGGACCCTGGCCTGTCGCCAGGACAGGCTTGATCCGGAATCCATGTCTATCCCCTGGATTCCAGCCTTCGCTGGAATGACAGCAACTTCCTTGA
>JAUYMF010000010.1 GCA_030698765.1 Dehalococcoidales bacterium | reverse complement strand
TGATTGTCATCCTTCTCTTCGCTCAGGATGACAATCAACCATTTTCTGAAAGCCTGAGGACTTTATTGTTTTTTTTGTTATGACTCATTACGTATAACTCTATTTTCATGACAAAGAAGGCGTTTTAGGACAACCTCAGAGTCAAAGGAGAGGCGGAGTGATTAAGAAGAGAGCGGAAGGGTAAAGTAGAGAGAAGAGTGACAGTCTTACGGGCTGGCGCTGACTGTTGTTCCCGCCCCGATGCGGCTGCCCGGCTCCAGTTTGCAGCCACCGGCTATAGTTACGTTATCCCCCAGTACCACGTTCTCAGCGCTGCTGCCCTCGTTAAGGTGGCAATTATCGGCCAGGATTGAGCTTTTTAAGCTGACCCGTGCTCCCAAGCGGGAGTTCTGCCAGATGACGGAGTCTTCAATAATGCTGTCTTCCCGGATAATGGCGCCGTCCCCGATAGCCAGCGGCCCGTTCAAGGCTACATTCTCCCCGATGGTGCAGTCAGCCCCGATTATTACCGGGCCCCGTATCCGGGCGGAGGGGTGAATATGACTATTTTCTCCGATGGTCACCTCTTCAGTGGGGGCGAGAAGACAGTTCCGGCATTTACCGCTGAGCAGGTCGCGGTGTAGCTGCAGGTATTTCTCCGGGGTGCCGATGTCTATCCAGTAGGCTGAAGAGAGAAAGGCGTAGACCGGCTGGTGCCCGGTCAGGAGCCGGGGGAAGACCTCACGTTCAATGCTGACTTTAGTCCGGAGCGGGATTTGAGCCAGGACTGCTTTCTCCAGAACATAGGTTCCGGCATTTATCATGTTAGTAGTTACTTCATTCCAGCCGGGTTTTTCCAGGAAGCGGGCGACTCTGTTTTCAGGGGTAGTCTCAACTAAGCCATAGCTGGTAGGGTCATCTACCGGCGTCAGGGCAATGGTTGCCATTGCCTTTTGTTGCCGGTGGAATTCCAGCATCGCCGTAATGTCCAGGTCAGTGAACACATCTCCGTTTAGCATCAGGAAGGTATCATCCAGGTAACCGGCGGCATTCTTCAGCGCTCCGGCGGTACCCAGAGGGGTGTCTTCGACAACATAGCTGAGACTGACACCAAACCGGCTGCCGTTGCCCAGGTAGCCCTCGATTAGCTGTGCCAGATGGCCCTGCGCCAGGATGATGTCCTCTATCCGGTGCCCGGCGAGGTGGCGGATGACATGCTCCAGTAGCGGCCGGTTAAGTACCGGCACTATTGCCTTGGGGGTGTTATTGGTGAGGGGTAGCAGCCTGGTGGCTTTGCCGCCCACCAGGATAACAGCTTGCATTGGCCTTCCTCCGGAATGGTCGTAAACAAGAATACCGTGAACTGCCGGTGAAATCAAGCGGGGACCGGTACGGAGCGGGTTACGGGACGGATTGGCAAGTTATGGAACATCGGGTTAATATGTATCATCCGGCTCTGCGGGGCTGGAAATCGGGCGGGATATTTTAGTAGAGATGAAGAAAAGGATCGCCGACCTTGTCTCCAATACCCTGAACCCCTTTTTTATGAGCCTGGGAATTATCGGGCTTGTTTCGTTTGCCTCAGCCCCCGGTACAGTCTCCGCCCTTAAATGGGCGCTGCTGGCGGTGGCGCTGAGCGTGCTGCCGGTCTTTCTGGCTATAATTTATCTGGTGCGTAAGGGTAAAATCGATACTATTTATACTGATGCCCGGCGGCAAAGGACCGGGATTTACCTGCTGGCCGGTCTTATTGCCGCCGCGGGCGGTATCATCCTCATTTATCTCGGGGCGCCGCTAATGCTCAGGGCGGCTTTTCTGGCCGGATTTTCCGGAGCCGTCATCTTCACGGGTATTACCTGGTGGTGGAAGGTAAGTCTGCATACCGCCATGGTGGCGGCGGCGGTAACAATACTGGTTATATTGCACGGCTGGCTGGCGGTGATAGCCGCAGTTATCGTCCCGTTGATGGCATGGGCAAGAGTAGCATCAGACCATCACTCACCAGCGCAGACCGTGACCGGCGCCATTCTCGGCGCTTTAGTTGTGATTTTGGCGCTTTATCCGTTCGTTTCAGTGTGAAGCCCGCCGGTTATTTCCCCTTCCACACCGGCTTTCGCCCCTCGGCAAACGCCCGCGGACCCTCCAGGTAGTCCTCACTGTGGTGGGTCTTGGTTTCCCGCAGAAGGTTACCGTAATCAAAGGCTTCCCTCTTAGCGAAGCGTAGCTCATAGGCGCGGTGCAGGGTTTCTTTGATGGCTTCCACGGCCAGTGGCGCCTGCTCGCAGATGGCTTCGGCCAGGGCGGTGGCTCGCGGCATCAGCTGGGCCAGTGGGACGACCTCGGTAACGATGCCCAGGTCATAAGCCCTTTTGGCGTCCATGCGCTCCTTGGTGCCCATGAAGGCCATACGCAGCACCACGCTCAGCGGAGCACGGTCGGCCAGACCCATCATCTCTCTCAATGGCACCCAGCCGATGCTGACATGGGGTTCCAGGAAGGTGGCGTGGTCAGCGCAGATGGCGAAATCGCTCTGCCAGAGGAAGTGCCAGCCGCCGCCGGCGCAGACGCCGTTAATTGCCAGGATAACCGGTTTCCAGAAGTCCTCCGGGACGTCTCCCCAAGGTGTGACGGGGATGCCTTTTGAGGCTGCCCTAGCGTCAGCCCCGGTGCAGAAATGCTTTTCCCCGGCGCCGGTGAGGACAGCCACCCGGATATTCTTATCGTCTTTAGCGTCATTCCAGGCATCGGTCAGTTCCTCGCCCATTGCGGCGTGGTGGGAGTTGCCCGCTTCGGGGCGGTTCAGGGTCACGTAGGCGATCTGTCCTTTCTTCTCATAGAGGATATACTGGTAAGCCATAAATTCACTCCTTTCTTTCCTTTGGAATTTCCTGATTGAGGCTATTATAAGGTTTTGGCTAAGAGTAGTCAAAGGCTGTTTTCTCGGGCAATAATTTCTTAGGTTTCCGACTAAGCCCCGCCCACTGAAAAACCTGGCTCCCTGAACGGGTTAAAAGGTAGAACTTTTAGAGCCGTGTTTGAGATGACCAGTTATCGATATGATAAAAAAAGCTCATGATCGTTTCTTGCTGAAATAAGGAGAATGGGGTATATTAAACCAAACGAGATAAAGCTCTTATTATAGGTTACTAATGGCCAAGAGAACGATGACACAAGAAAAGAAAAAGGGGAAAGAGAACTGGGCTGAGCGAACTCAATATGTCCGGTCTCAGAATCCCCTTGATTTTCAGATAGCGGAAGAGAAGTCAGCTTACGGCGCTCAAAAACCCTTCTCAGTGTACTATAATGACTTAGAACACTCTATTAGGCTCCTTAAAGGTGATTGCATTGATATCCTGAAACTAGCAAGAGAAAATTCTGTCGATATGATTTTTGCCGACCCTCCCTATTTTCTTTCTAACGGGGGTATCACATGTCAGGCAGGCCGGATGGTTTCTGTCGATAAGGGCAAATGGGATAAGTCAAAGGGTGCTGAAGACGACCATGAATTTGCCCTTCAATGGCTCACCGCTTGGCTCTCGAACAATTTAGGACAGCGACAATCATGCGTCTCCTTCTCAACAAAGATTTGATGGCAGGGTACAAAAGCCCTTCCCAGAAAATCAGGGTTTTGACTGAGGATTGGGTTAACGGCGAAGTTTTTTGTCCGTCTTGCGGCGCAAATATCAACAGATATGACAATAATCGTCCCGTTGCCGACTTCTACTGTCCCATCTGCAAAGAAGATTACGAACTCAAGGGTAAGGGAGGCAGTTTTAGCGGCAAGATTGTGGATGGAGCTTTCAAGACAGCAATCGAACGACTGAAAAGCAATCTCAATCCTAATTTGTTTTTATTGGCTTACAATCCACAAAATTATGAAGTCTTGAATTTCTGCGTCATACCGAAGTACTTCTTCGTTCCTCAGATAGTAGAAAAACGTAAACCCCTTTCTATGACTGCACGCAGGGCCGGTTGGGTCGGCTGCAATATTATCTTGGATAATATTCCACAAACGGGGAGAATCTTTTACGTTAAGGATAGGGTGATATTGCCACATAAAGCCGTATTAGAGGGCTGGCAGAAAACGCTGTTCTTGAAGGAAGAACCGAAGGTTAAGGAGAGAGGCTGGACAATAGACATTATGAATTGCATTGAAAAGCTCGGTAAGAGAGAATTCTCACTAACTGAAGTTTATGATTTCGAAAACGAATTGCAAAAAAAACATCCACGTAACCTCCACATAAGAGATAAGATCAGGCAACAGCTGCAGATATTGAGGGACAGTAACTATCTAGAGTTCCTGGGACGAGGAAAGTACAGGAGGGCATAATGGCAGAATATATTTTCCTTACGACTGAAGGCTCAACGTTTCAACCTAATAGTATTAGTTCCGAACCGGACATTGAGAATATGCAAGTGATAGGCTTCGCTGGTGGCGATACAGTTCAAGATGCTTCAAGAAATTTACTTGAGCTAAACGAGTACTTAGCCGATACGAGTTTCGACGACATCTTCGCGATTCAGCTTGCCGATGAACACCGAGAATATTTGTCCTTGAGAGAATTAATTCAGAGCTATGTGCGTGCCCGATAAGCAAGATCAGGAAGTCCTATCATCGGCAGGTTGGAAATTTGTTTGGTTGACGGATGGCCAAGGCTGGAAGAAGATGCAAAGACCATTCCATATTGGCGTTGAGAATATGGACTATGTGATAAATGCGAATCTACTCAGGAATGGCTTACTTGAGAAAATCATAGTTTGATATATCTTTTATGAAAAGACTTCTTCTCGGGCAATAATTTCTTAGGTTTCTGACTAAGTCCCGCCCACTGAAAAACCTGGCTCCCCGACTTGGACTCGAACCAAGAACCTAGCGGTTAACAGCCGCTTGCTCTACCGATTGAGCTATCGGGGAATTTTTCAGGCAGTAACAAATAAACAGCCTTATAATACCATATTTTCAGGCGGTTAAAAACCTGTTGTTCTCATGCTGCACCGGCGGCGGTTTTTACCGGACATTATTATTGCCGTTTTCAGTCAGGGGAGTCAAGCTGCCACCGGCGAGTTACATCCGCAAATCCCTTTCCCTTGTTCCGGACGAAATATCCCTGACTAAAAATTAGCGCCACCCTTTCCCAACAAATACGTACGTTTACGTATTCAATTATCCTCCAGAACAGGCCATAATATATTTTTATCGAATAGTACTAGAGGAAGGAGGGACCTACGATGGATAAAACAGCCTATTGCCCAACGCAGGGAGAGGGCATTACTCGCAGGAGTTTCCTGAAGGGGACGGCGGGAATTGGACTTGTTATCCTGGTCGCTGAGGCCGCCGGTGGGGCACTTGTTGGGCTATCCGGTTGCGCCAAGCCTACCGCAGATATTCCTGTCACATCCTCAACGGATTTTAACCACGCCCACGGCGTAACAATCCCCGGGGCTGATATCGACAGCGCGCCGGACAGCAAGACCTATACCTCCGATGGGCCCACCCATCAACACGACATAACCCTGGTAAAGGCAGATTTCCAGGCGATAAAGCAAGGGCAGGCGGTTACCAAGACCTCTACCGCCGTTGGAACCACGCCGCACACCCATACCTTTACCATAATGAAGGCGTAGCCTCAGACCGGAGAATACGCTGCATTTCGTGAGGTGTATCCTTCCTGTACGGCTGACCGTAGCAGGAAGAGGGCTTTTGTGTCCGTTACGGCGAGCCACAAAAAGCCGTTGCGACAGAACAATTCCAGGCAGTGGCCGGGCAGTTAGCAATCAAATCGAACTTTTTACGTCCTGACTTGATTCCAGGACTCCGTGAATTGTTGAAGAAATCAGGGTCTTCGTCACATCAGTCATCAGGTATTAATTCAATACAGGTATAAAACGGCAATGCGTGTCCGGTTTCCCGCAGGTAGCACCGGTCTCAGCAGGCATAGCCTCTTATGGAAACAGCTTTCTATCATTCATTCCAGCCCTTTTATACGATCAAGAATTAGGCTATTATTGAGGTATGCCGAATAACATCAGAGCCAGGGTTTTAGAGGTTGTTATGGCTATTTTACCGCTGGTTCTAGTTGTGGTTGTTCTCCAGTTTGCGCTTGTCAAGATGCCAGCTAACCTTTTCCTCCAGTTTATCATAGGCGCAATAATGGTTATCGCGGGTATGATACTCTTCCTGTTCGGTGTTGAAATTGGCATCCTGCCAATGGGCAAGGCTCTCGGCTCCGAACTCCCCAAGCGTGGCTCGCTATCCCTGGTGATAGGGATAGCTTTTCTCATCGGCTTTACGGCGACAATCGCTGAACCTGATGTCATTGTCCTTACCAGGCAGGTTGACGCGGTCTCCGGTGGGGCTATCGCGGAGAACGTTCTGGTTTACATCATAGCCATCGGTGTCGCCTTTTTTGTCGCGATGGCAATTCTTCGAATTCTCCTTAATTTCCCCATCGCTTACCTGCTGGCCGCCGGTTACATAGTTATCATAATCCTGGCCCTTTTTACTCCCGCGGAATTTGTCCCGGTCGCCTTCGATTCAGGGGGTGTCACCACCGGCCCGATGACCGTACCGATAATCCTGGCGCTGGGACTGGGATTCAGCTCGGTACTGGCAGGAAGGTCGGCTCTGTCTGATGGCTTCGGGCTTATCGGCCTGGCCTCAATCGGCCCGGTCATCGGGGTGATGATCATGGGGATGGTGCTGAGTTGAACGAGATAATGATCTGGGATGGATTCGGCCGTACCCTTCTCGGTATCATCAAAGCTTTGGCGCCGCTGCTGGTGCTATTCACTATATTTCAATTCCTTGTATTAAAGCTGCCGAAAAGCTATGTCTTCAATCTGCTCAAAGGGTCCCTGCTGGCGCTGGCGGGGGTAGCCTTATTCCTCCAGGGAGTACATATAGGATTTTTCCCAGCCGGCCAGGCGATAGGAGAAGCATTAGGCGCGGTAAGAATTCAATGGTTGTTGATACCATTCGGCCTGTTAATGGGCTTTCTGGCGACATGGGGGGAACCAGCCGTGCGTATCCTCGGCGAGCAGGTTGAAGCAGCCTCAAGCGGCTCCATACGCAAGATAACAGTTCTCTACACGATATCAAGCGGCGTTGCCCTGTTCATCGCCCTGGGAATGGCAAAAATCGTCTACGGGATTCCGTTGCTCTGGATAATTATCCCCGGTTACCTGCTGGCAATAGGAATGATCCGGTTCAGTGACAAAAGTGTTATCGCCATTGCCTTTGATGCCGGTGGCGTGGCTACCGGGCCAATGGCGGTGACCTTCCTGATGGCGATAGCCGTCGGCATCGCCTCCAGCATCCAGGATCGTGACCCAATTATAGACGGTTTCGGCCTTATAGCTTTGATTGCCCTGGCGCCTATCTTGACGATCCTGGCGCTCGGACTGATAGTTCGTATGAAAACACGAAAAAAGGAGGAAAAGAACATGGCGGAGATGTCTCTCATTGTCAGCATTGTCCGGAAAGGATGGGGTGACAAAATTCTTGAAAGCTCCTGCAAGGCGGGGGCTGAAGGAGGTACTATCTTATTTGGCCGTGGTACAGGAATTCACGAGAAACAGAAAATCCTTGGTATTCCCATCGAACCGGAGAAGGAGGTCTTGCTAACATTGACTCATTCGGAGCAGACCGAGGCCATTCTTGACGAAATTGTCCGCTCTGCCGAACTGGGCAAACCGGGTGCGGGGGTAGCGTTCGTTATCCCGGTCGAGAAAGTGGTCGGTGTGGTTCATCACACGGATGAAAGCCCGGCAATATAGTAACGAGCGTGGGGGTAAGTATGAAAATCGTTCGCTTTTTCAAAAAGCTCCTGCCTCCCGCTCTGGTTGACGAGACCGGTGGGCATATCGGGCTGAGGTCCGCGTGTCTGAAGTATACAGATTACATGAGGTCATTCTTGACCTTACCCCATTCTTAGTGCCATCTGCATCTTAGCGTTTCCGTCTAGTGCCATGAATTCCTGAGGTGCCAGTCCGCCCAACGAGCTATGGGGTCTGACGGTATTATAATCCTTTCTCCAGTCTTCTATCACCTCCCTG
>JAUYMF010000009.1 GCA_030698765.1 Dehalococcoidales bacterium | reverse complement strand
TGGTATTCGTGTCCCCTCACCTGAACCTCTCCCTCAAAGGGAGAGGAAATACGTATAGCTAATTCTGCAACGAGGTAGTATTCAGTCTTTAGTAAAGTAAAACTCCCGGAGTTCATCAGGTTGAAGCGTCAATAATTAAGGATATAACCGGAACACTTCCTGTCCGAATAGCAGGAAATGTTCCGGTCTTTGCCCTGCCGGAACCATAAACCTTGTATCTTACTCAGATATCCAGGCCGAGCAGCGCCGCTGAGGTACGTTCCAGGATCAACTCTTTGTCCGCGGCCGGTATTCCCGGAGCGTTACGCACGGTGGCTACCGGGTCAGGGTCTCCCATGGCGAAGGGATAATCGCTGCCCAGTACTACCTTATCGGCGCCCACGGTATCGACCAGGTAAGCCAGGGCGGGCCCGAAGTGAATAATAGTGTCAAAATAAATCTGCTTGAAATACTCACCCGGCGGTCTGGGGATTGAGCGGCACTCGTCGATATACTGATAGCCATGCTCCCATCTCCCCCGGATAAAGGGAGCGTAGCCCCCGGCATGAGAGAAGAGAAACTTCAAGCGCGGGAACTTCTCCAATATCCCTCCAAAGATGATGCTGGCGACGGCTATGGTGGTATCCAGGGGATTGCCTACCAGGTTGGCCAGCCAGTACTTCTTCATCCGGTCAGCCCCGGCGACTCTCATCGGGTGAACATAGATAAGGACACCCATCTCCTGGGCCTTCTCGTAGAACGGCCAAAACTCCGGCTCATCCAGGTTCTTGCCGTTGATATTGGAGATTATCTCTACAGCCTTGAGTCCGAGTTCCCGAACGGATCTTTCCATCTCAAGTACAGCTTTGTCCACAGCCTGCATGGGGAGAGTAGCCATACCCAGGAACCTGTCAGGATAGTCCCTGACCACCTCGGCGATGCCATCATTGTACCGGCGCGCAAAACCAAGCCCTTCTTCGGCATCAAAATCATAGAAGATATTGGTCGGCGCGACGGAAATAACCTGCATATCCAATCCAATTTTATCCATGTCCTGAATACGGTATTCCGGGTCACACATCTCGGCTACTGTTGTGCTGGACGGTCTGCCCGCGCTTGCCAGGACCTCCCGGCCGGAAGCATCCCTCCCCAGGGTAAGTCCAAATTTCCGGCCGTTCTTATCCGTCATATCCAGGCAGTCTCTGGGGATGAGGTGCGCATGCAGGTCAATTTTCATTTTATAATCTCCTCACAAATCAGTGATTCATTCCTTTCCAGGCCATCGCCTTATCCATCAGTTCCCGGGTGCTTTGGAGAGCAGTTTCAGTATGTTGAGGGCCGGCCAGCATCAGGGCAATCTCCTTGACCAGGTCGTCACCGTGAATCGGTTCGATGGCGCTCGTCGTCCGGTCGCCAGCGGACTTCTTTTGAACGCGGTAGTGGTAATCGGCAAAAGCGGCAATTTGCGGCAGGTGGGTGATACATACCACCTGCCGATGACGGCCCAATTCCCAGAGTTTCCGGCCGACTATCTCACCGCTGCGGCCGCCGACCCCGATATCAATTTCATCAAAAACGAGCACCGGGATGCTGTCCGCTTCGGCGAGGGCGCTTTTCAAGGCCAGCATAAAGCGGGATACCTCACCAGTCGAGGCAATAGCCGCCAGCGGTTTAACCGGTTCTCCCGGATTTGTCGATGCCCTGAACTCGGCGATATCAATCCCATCTCTGGTAACAGCGTAGGAATTGCCGTCGGGCAGAGGGATACCGTCCTCGTGCTCATTCCTTTCCAGGGAGACCGCAAACTCAACCTGAGCCATGTCCAGCTCGGCAAGCTCCCTGTTTACCGCAGCCATTAACTCTCTGGCAGCATCGGTACGTTTTCGGGAAAGCCGGGCAGCGATGTCGCCCATCTCTTTCTTCAGAGACAATATATCCGTCTCAAGCTGCCGCCGTCTTTCCCCGGACGTATCGAAAGCAGCTAATCGTTCCCCGGCTTTTTTCAGATACTCATTGATTTCGGCAATAGACTGACCATACTTTCTCTTGAGGTCTCTGATTAGTCCCAGGCGTAACTCAATGAACTCAAGTCGTTGCGGGTCATAATCGATGCGGTCGCGGTAGCTGCGGAGGTCGCGGGCGATGTCGGCCAGCCCGCTTTCCAGTTCCCGGATATAATCGAGCTGCGGCTGGAGAGTATCATCCAGCGCGGCAATAGTCTGCATGGCGTGTGCCGCCGCACCAAGCTTGTCTAGTGCCGAAGCGCCTGACACGGTACTGTCATCGCCGTATAGAGCCCGGTAGGCTTCATGGGAAGCTTCCTTCAGTTTCTCACTCGAAGCCTGAATTGAGCGCTCTTTTTCCAATGCTTCTTCCTCGCCCGCCTTAAGGTCAGCACGTTTCAATTCGTCAATCTGGAAACGGAGGAAATCTCCCTGACGGACCCGTTCCTTTTCGTTTTCATTGATCGTCTTCAGTTCCTGCTGTCGCAGCGCCAGCAGGGCTGCCCTGGTGGCAAACTCATCTCTGAGTTCAGTGGTATGACCGTAGGCATCCAGAAAATCAAGATGAAAGTCCCTGTTAAGGAGAGACAGATGGTCGCTCTGCCCGTGAATATCAACCATGAGACTGCCCAAACGGCTCAAAACGCCACGGGGCACCGCTTTGCCGTTTACCCGCAAAGCGCTCCTCCCCCTCCGACGCATCTCTTTAGATATGATAAGCTCAGACCCGCCGGATTCAAGCAAACCGTTCTCACCGAGAAGCTCGTGGAGACGCCGGTAATATTTGGCTCCACTGATATCGAACCGTCCTTCAAGGAAGGCTGTATCAGACCCATAACGGATGATAGTTTCATCATCCCTGGCGGAGAGAAGAGCCTCGAGGGCATCAACCACCAGGGACTTTCCGGCGCCGGTCTCTCCGGTGATAATGTTCAAGCCCTGACCGGGCTGCCAGATCATCTGCTCGATGATACCGAAGTTACTGACTCTCAGCTCCAGTAACAATTTATACGCCCTCCGGCACTTAACACTTTTTTTACGGGCTATCCGGGACAGGTCAATCACTTTCCCGCATCTATGGGCATCATTATACCGCAAATGCCCGGTTGGAGACACCGCCAGGATTAATCTCATGATTCGGCGGTCGGCTTGACTGGCATCGAAGCAGCGGATAAACTTACCCTTGTTACCTTTTAACAATATTTCACAGTGAAGGAGGTTTAACCATGGCAAGAAAAGAATTCATTATCCATCCCACGCGGGCAGACCTGCCCTATTCGGCAGCGGTACGCAGCGGCGACTTCATCTTTGTTTCCGGCACTTTAGGTCATGTTGACGCCGCCGGCAATCCGATTAACGGGATAGCCGCTCAAACCATCCAGTGCCTGGAAAACCTGAACCGGACGCTGGAAACCGCCGGGGTCTCCCTGGGTGATGTGGTGAAGACGACCGTTTTTCTAAGCAACTTTGACGATTTTGCGGCTATGAATGAAGCCTATGTAAAATACTTCCCGGAATCACGCCCGGCCCGCTCCACGGCGATAGCCGCTCTGGTACGCCGGGAGGCGCTTGTTGAGATTGAGTGCGTGGTTTACAAGCCGTAGTCTGCTAAGTCTAATCCTTCCGGGCTTCGATCAGCTTGAATATCCCGAAGGCGAGGTCGGTCACCTTTTCCACCCTCAGCCCGCTCTTCGCCACATTCTCTACTGTCGGCCGGTTAATGTGCGGGCCCATTAACCTGACTGTAACCCGGTCAAACAGGTTCATCAGCCAGGCCAGGACTCGATTGGCGCTGAGCACGTGCTCCAGCAAGACCACCTTGCCCCCGGGTTTGCACACCCGCTCGACCTCCCTTAAGCTCCACACCGGGTCCGGAACCGAGCAGAACACAAAAGAAGCTACCACAGTATCAAAATAATTATCATCAAAGGCCAGGTTCTGCACGTCCATGACTTTAAGGTGGACCTTAAGTCCCTTTGCCTCAGCCTTCTTCCGGGCGCGCCCGAGCATCCGGTCGCTGAAATCAATAGCCGTTATCTCCACATTATCAGGATAATAAGGGAAATTCTTTCCGGTGCCAGCACCCACCTCCAGAATCCGTTTACCCTCCACCTTGCTCCAGAGGAGCGCCCGCCAGTGGCTGTAGCGTGACTCGGCCATTCCCTCGATAACATCATAGAACGGAGCGATACGGTCATATCTTCTTCTGGCTATCCTGGTAGCTTTATTTTCCCCGTCTGCTTTCATCACTTACTTATGCCTCTCTCAAAGGCAACTCATCATTCACCGCTTCCTGTTGCTTAACCATCATTATACAACTAATGTTATGCCGCGGTATCGTGCTGTTTCCACCTGTAGCCCGGTCATCCGCTAACAGACAACACATCCTTGTCTTTCTCTTTTAACCTCATCCGGCAAAACCAATCTCAATGTCTTTCCGGTAACTTCTTTATTATGAGGGATTGCGCTGGCTTGCGCTACTCTCCTAGAAAGTTATAAACTTAGCTGGAGACCATGATAGAGGCTATTGTTCCGCTGTCAGTTTCCCTGCTGGAGGTAAAGACGGTGTATAAAATCTTATTAAGGGAAGACCTGGCGCCTAAAATCCATATGTTCAAGATTGCTGCGCCGGATGTGGCCAGAAAGGCTCAAGCGGGGCAGTTCGTTGTCATCAGGATTGATGAAAAAGGAGAGCGTATCCCGCTGACCATCGCTGACTGGGACCGGGAGGAAGGC
>JAUYMF010000008.1 GCA_030698765.1 Dehalococcoidales bacterium | reverse complement strand
CAATCAGTACGAAAACGAACTGAACGTCCAGGCCCACTACCGGAATACGGGGCCGGAAATCTGGCGGCAAACACAGGGCAATGTTAACTACTTCTTCGCCGGTTTTGGCACCTGCGGCACCATTAGCGGAATTGGCCGGTTTCTTAAGGAACAGAACCCTGATATAAAGATAATCGGTGTAGAACCTGCCTCCTCTAACCATAAATTGCCGGGCATGAAGAGAATCACCGGTCTGGATGAAGAGTTCATCCCCAAGATTCTGGACAGGTCGGTAATTGATGATACCGTGGCTGTGACTGATGATGATGCCTACAAAACAGCTATGGCCTTAGCCAGAAAGGACGGGGTTCCCGTCGGGCCGACAACAGGGGCCATACTACATGCCGCCTTGCAGTACGCAAAATCGAAGAAAGGTATAGCGGTAGTCATTTCACCTGATGACGCCTTTAAATACGCCAGTTTTTACAAAGATGCCCTGGAGAGAGAATTGGAGGAAAACGGAAGCAATGGCAGTGATTACAGAATATGATTTATCCGGCTTTGTCTGCCCTTTATCTAAAGTGAAGGCGATACAACTTCTGGAGAGCCTGGAAGATAGGGAAACGGCAAAGATAATACTGGGGGACAGTGAATCCCTGAAGAGCGTAGCGCAGGAGCTAAAATCCCGGGGCCTGAAACCGGCTTTTGAACAGAACGGGGGCAGTAAATTCACATTAACGGTTACTAAATAACCCCTGCCGGAACATTACCCGTATCGGTCAGTCAAGGGGGGTACCTGCTTGAAATGTTCGCCTGTTAACTCGCTGAAGGCTACGGAGCAGAATACCCTCAGGTTATCCGGACACATCGGGGGATTGTGTGTGGTATAATGTGGCGGAGTGACACGTTCGTTTTTTGATTCAAGCGTTTTCCGGATAATGATGACCACGAATTGACTGTAAGGGACACATGTTTAAGACTTTAAGGGAAGACATCCAGACAGTATTTGCCAAAGACCCGGCGGCGCGGGGTTTACTCGAAGTGCTCTCCTGCTATCCCGGACTGCACGCCCTGTGGGCTCACCGCATTGCCCACTTTCTCTGGCAGCGCAAGCTGCGCTTTCCAGCCCGTCTCCTCTCTCACATCAACCGTTTTTTCACCAATATTGAGATCCATCCGGGGGCGAAAATCGGCCGGCGTTTCTTTATCGACCACGGGGCCGGCGTGGTCATCGGGGAGACGGCGGACATAGGCGATGATGTTTTGATATACCAGGGCGTTGTCCTCGGCGGGACCACTTTGAAGAAGGTCAAGCGCCATGCTACAATAGGAAATAATGTGATAATCGGGGCAGGAGCCATAACTCTGGGCCCTATTCACATCGGTGATGGTGCCAGGATTGGCTCAGGTTCGGTGGTGGTAAAATCGGTACCGCCCGGGGCTACCGTCGTTGGCATTCCGGGAAGGGTTACTGAGGATCACTATGCAATGGTACTGGAATTGGAGCACGACAAGTTACCCGACCCGATAGCCGAAGCTATCAGCCTGGTGCTGAAGGAGCAGGAGGAATTGGAAGAACGCCTGCAAAGATTGGAAAACCTGAGCGGGGTGCTGGTGCCTGAAGATGGACTCAGGGAGAAACGAAGAGAGATGGCCAGGGAGTTTAGCCAAGGAGAAGGGATATGAAGTTTGAAACTCTAGCGATCCATACCGGGGAAAGGCCGGACCGGGCTTACGGCGCCGTTTCCGTGCCTATTTACCAGACTTCTACCTTTGTATTTGAAGATATTGGAAAGACCCGGGGTTACGATTATTCCCGAACGTCAAATCCGACCCGAAAGGTGCTGGAAGAGACAATCGCCCGGCTTGAGGGAGGAAAAGCCGGGTTTGCGCTTGCTACCGGCATGGCGGCTGAGACTACTGCCATTCACCTGCTCAAGGCTGGCGACCATGTGATTTCCGGGGATGATGTTTACGGAGGAACCTACCGGCTGTTCCACGATGTGATGAGCAATTTCGGAGTGGAATTCACTTTCCTGAGAATGGATATCCGGCAGAAGATTGAAGACGCCATAAAACCAAATACTAAAATGTTATGGCTGGAAACCCCCTCAAACCCGTTGCTTAACATCATTGACCTGGAGATGGCGGTAGATGTCGCCCGTAAACATAAGCTGCTAACGGTTATTGACAATACCTTCGCTACCCCCTACTGCTTGAGACCTATCGAATACGGGATTGATGTGGTTGTTCACTCCACCACCAAATACCTTAACGGACATTGTGACGTCGTCGGCGGAGCTATCGTGACGGCCACTGATGAGCTAAGCGAGAGAGTCCAGTTCCTGCTTAATGCCATGGGTACCTGTGCCTCGCCCTTTGACTGCTGGCTGGTACTTCGCGGAATTGAAACTCTGCCGGTGAGGATGAGACAGCATGAGGTGAATGCTTCGGCGGTGGCGGCTTACCTCCAGGGACACCCCATGGTAGAGAGGGTCTTCTACCCTGGATTAGAATCTCATCCGGGGCATTATGTTGCCCGTAGACAGATGACCGGGTTCGGCGGCATGGTCTCCTTTGAAGTAAAAGGTGGCGGGGAAGCGGCTAAAGCCTGCCTGCGCCGCATCAAGATATTTGCCCTGGCCGAGTCATTAGGCGGTGTCGCCTCCCTGGCCGAGCACCCGGCGACAATGAGTCACGCGTCAATGCCCGAGGAACACCGGAGGAAAGTGGGGATCACCGACGGATTGGTCAGGTTATCAGTGGGCCTGGAAAACAAGGATGACTTGATTGAGGACTTGCAGCAGGCACTGGAGTCTGATTAAAGGAGTATAAGATGTCTTATGCCAGAGCTTTGCGGTGTCGTAAATGCGGGCAGGAATACCCCCTGCGACCAATGAGCCTGTGTGAGATTTGCCTGAGTCCGCTGGATGTCAGCTATGATTATAAGGCCATGTCTGAAGTGCTGACCCGGCAGAAGATTGCCGGTGGGCCGCTAAGCATGTGGCGTTACGTGGACTTACTGCCTGCCGACAGTAACATTATCGGTATCAGTAATGGTTACACTCCGCTGGTCAAAGCCGACAGGTTGGGAAAAGAACTGGGGCTTGACGAACTGTATATCAAGAACGATTGCCTTAACCCGACCTACTCGTTCAAGGACAGGCCGGTCTCAGCGGCCATCACCAAGGCGCGCGAGTTCGGTTTCGATACTGTAGCCTGCGCTTCTACCGGCAATCTGGCCGCCAGCGTAGCCGCCCATGCGGCCATGGCAGGTATGAAAGCCTACGTTTTCGTGCCGGCCAATGTGGAGCCGGGCAAACTGGTGGGTATCGCGATCTATGACCCGGTTCTGGTGACGGTAAATGGCAGCTATGACGACGTTAACCGGCTCTGCGCCCGCCTCGCCGAAAAGTATAAATGGGGATTCATCAATATTAACCTGCGCCCCTTCTATGCTGAAGGAAACAAAACGCTGGGGTTTGAGGCGGCTGAGCAACTGGGCTGGCGCGCTCCTGACTGCGCTTTAACCTCCGCCGGCTCCGGACTGCACTTTACCCGGATATGGAGAGGGTTTGAAGAACTGGCCATGCTTGGGCTAATCGGGCCGGTAAATACCCGCATGTATCTGGCTCAGGCGGCTGGTTCCGCCCCTATTGTCAACGCTTTTGATGCAAATACACTCCACGTGAACCCGGTAGAACCGAAGACTATCGCCAAGTCCCTGGCTATTGGTAACCCGGCTGATGGTTACTACGCTTTAAAAATCATCAAGGATTCCGGCGGTGAAGCCTGTGCCGCGACTGATGCTGAAGCTATTGCCGGGATGAAGCTGCTGGCGCAAACAGAAGGCATCTTTACCGAGGCCGCCGGAGGAGTGGTCATCGGCGTGCTCCGGAAACTGGCGGCTTCCGGGGCAATCAAAAAGAATGACCTTACCGTAACCTACATTACCGGAGCCGGGCCGCGGACACAGGAGACGGTGGCCGATGTGGTTAAACCATTCACCATACAGCCCACCGTTGAATCCTTCGAAGAGGTGCTCGGCACGCCGGTTTAAGCTTATTGTACTTTACCCGTACCGCTTTAATCGCATTAAAGGTAAAGGAGGGTTAACAGGATGATTAAAAGACAGGTAATGTTTACTTTTCCGCAGGACTTGATTAAGGAACCTATTATCTATAATCTCAGTCAGCAGTTTAGCGTAGTAACCAATATTCGCCGGGCTGATGTATCCGAAGACAAGGGCTGGGTGGTACTGGAGCTGGAGGGGGAGGAGAAAGATATCGAAGATGGTATCACCTGGGTGACCGC
>JAUYMF010000007.1 GCA_030698765.1 Dehalococcoidales bacterium | reverse complement strand
CGAAGAGAATGTGCTCCTCGCAATGACACAACAGAAGGGGCTTTGCGCCAGCTTCCAGGCCAGGGTATGCTCCCGGGCACCCCCCCCGACGACGAGTATCTTTATCTACCTCACCCCCTATTCTATCTGCCTTCTCGTGTCATTGCGAGACCATTCCGATGAAATCGGAAGGCGAAGCAATCCGGGTGGTGAGGACTGGTACCCCCCACACTTCCCAGATTGCCACATCGGCTACGCCTCCTCGCAATGACAAATAAAACCAACCGAATGCAAACAGAACCTGCGCAATAGAGTATTGACGTAATTGCGTAATTACGCTATAGTTACCGGCAAGAGGGGCATCATGCCGGTTTTTTGCATCGCTAATCAGAAGGGTGGAGTCGGCAAAACAACGACTGCTGCCGCACTGGCTCAGGGTCTAAGTGAATACCAGAAGAGGGTCCTGCTGGTTGACTGGGACCCCCAGGCCAGTCTGACCGTCACCCTGGGATTTAATCCGGATGAACTCGAATTGACCGGCTATGACGTCCTCGCCAGCAACATCAGAAATAAGCGGAATACCGAGATACGGAATGTCATTCTGCACACTGCCAATCCACTGATTGACCTTGTGCCTGCCAGCACCGAGCTGTCACAGGCGCAGCTTGACCTGGTAGGGGTATTCAGCCGGGAGACGGTGCTGAGGGATATGCTCCAGCCGGTACGCCCGGTTTATGATTACGTGCTGGTGGATAGCTCCCCCAGCCTGGGACTGCTGACAATTAATGCCCTGGCGGCCGCCGATAAAGTAATCATCCCGCTGCAGACCGATTTCCTGGCGATGAAAGGGCTGGCCCTCTTACTGAGCACCATTATTTCAGTAAAGGACAAGATTAATCCGGCTCTGGAAATATCGGGTATCCTGTTTACTATGACCAATCTCCGTACTTTACACAGCCAGGAAGTTATCGAGGTTACCCGGCGCGCCTTTGGTGACCGGATAAGGGTCTTCGACACGCTTATCCCCAGCAGTGTCCGTTTCAAAGAGGCACCGGCGGTCGGACAGTCTATCCTGACCTACGCTCCCACATCCGCCGGGGCTGACGCCTACAGATTACTGACAAGAGAGGTGATGGCATGAAAAGAGCCAGGATTACGGAGCAGATTGCCTATGGGACCGCGCTCGACCGGCTTACCGGGGCTGATAGAACGGTGGTGGCACCCCGGCAGGGAGAGGAGCCGAGCGGTCAGCCCGGGGTTGCTATGATCAAGCTATCCGTATTTCTGAACCGCGAAGAAGACGCCTATCTGGAAAACCTGTCGGCAACGGCCAAATTCAGCGGCGGGAAGAAAATCAGCAAGACCCGGCTGGTCAGGGCGATGGTACAGGCTTTCAGCCGGGCAGATCTGGATATGCGCGGGGTTAAGACGGACGATGAGCTTTTACTGAGAGTAAGTGCGCAATTGCGTTAATGAGTAACTGCGCAAAGCTTTCTTTCCTGTTTTGTCACCGGGATGCTGAAATTAGTCTCTAAGGAAGGAAGGTTAATATTCTGCCTTCCTTATCCTCCTTTTTATAGCTAGCATAGCCCTTCTCCAGAGCACATTCAGTACAGTAGTAAGCCGTATTCCCGGTTTCGGCTTCAACACCACCTTCCTCAGTGATGGCCAGATAGCGGTCAGCAAACGGGATAAAACGGTGACAGCTGTCACACTGGACTTCCCCTAAAGATACACAACCTCGACGCATCTGTTATTTCTCCTGCCAGATTTTATATTTCCAGACCTTAGATCAGCTTGACCCAGGTCCGGTACAACTCTTTTTTGGGCAAGTTTGTCTCTCCGGCCACTCTGGCGACCGCTTCTCTGGCCGTTGCTCCGGAGAGCCTCATTTGCCGCAGCCGCTGCTCAATATCTTCGGTTAATTGAGGCTTGTCTTTCTCCTTCCTGCCCTCGATGACCAGGGTGAATTCACCTCTCGGTTCGGTAAAGTGCGCTATTGCCTGGCTGATTCTTCCCCGGAAGACCTCTTCGTGGAGCTTGGTCAGCTCGCGGCAGACGGCCATTTCCCTGTCACCAAAGATATTCAGGATGTCCTGCAAAGATGCCACCAGCCGGTGAGGCGCTTCCAGGATGATGATAGTGGACGGTTCGTTGACGATGGTTTCCAGTAGACGCTGCCTGGCGCCAGTTTTACGAGGCAGAAAGCCCAGGTAGGTGAACTTGTCTGTCGGCAGGCCGGAAACGGTCAGCGCCGTGATAATAACGGAAGGGCCGGGAACGGGCACAACCGGCAGTTTGCGCTGGATAGCGGCTAGAATCAGCTCGTAACCGGGGTCGGATATTCCCGGAGTTCCAGCTTCCGAAACAAGGGCGACATCCTCTTTCTCAAGGAAATCCAGAATATAGTCCAGCTTGCTTAATTTATTGTGTTCATAATAACTGGTCATCGGTGTCTTAATGTCATATGTGGTCAGTAGCCGCCTTGTTTTGCGGGTATCCTCAGCGGCAATGAGCTTCACTTCGCCCAGGATACGGAGCGCACGCCGGGAAATGTCCTCCAGATTACCGATAGGAGTGGCGACAACATAAAGGGTGGGCATTGTTTTTTATGTCTTATGTGCTCTAAGTCTAGCCCGGTGGTACACATTTAATTTCCCGAGGTATAACGCTAATCATTATAACCCGCCTCCTGATAGCCTGTCTACTCTGGCGAAAACTCCTTGACTTTGAATCTCTCTATTTGATATAGTTTGTCTTTAAGGAAGGAGAGCCAATGACTACCCCCCAGTTCAAACAACTGAGACGTTCTTACGGTTTTGATGAAGTGGCTATTGTGCCTGGAGATATAACAATCAACCCTGAGCAAGCAAACCTCGACCTCAAGATAGGCGATTTTACGTTTCCGGTGCCTATTCTGGCGGCGGCCATGGACGCCGTGACCGATGTCGACTTTGCCATCCGGCTTAATAAGCTGGGGGGGCTGGCCGTTCTTAATCTGGAAGGTCTGCAAACGCGGTATGACAATCCTAAGGAGGTGCTGGCGGAAATTGCGCAAACACCCGCTGGTGAGGTCACCCCGCTACTGCAAAAGGTGTATTCCCAGCCAATCAAGGACAACCTGATTGGGGAGAGAATCCAGGCTATCAAACGGGCGGGGGCGGTATGCGCTGTCTCGATGCTGCCGGCTAACACTAAAAAGTTTGCTCCGATAGCGGAGGAAGCCGGAGGCGATATTCTCGTTGTCCAGTCAACGGTGACGACGGCGCGGCATACCTCCAAGAGCTACCACGGACTTATCTTCACCGAGCTTTGCCAGTCAGTGTCAATGCCGGTCGTTGTCGGCAACTGTGTGAGCTTTAACGCCTGTCTGGAGCTGATGCAAACCGGTGTGGCCGCGGTTCTGATCGGCGTCGGGCCGGGGTCTGCCTGCACTACCCGTGAAGTCCTCGGTATCGGCGTCCCACAGGTAACGGCGACGATTGATTGCGCTGCCGCCAGGGACCAGTACCTGAAGGAGTCAGGGCGGTATGTGCCGATAATCACCGACGGTGGTTTCCGTAAAGGCGGGGACGTGTGCAAGGCGATTGTTGCCGGCGCTGACGGGGTAATGGTCGGGTCTATATTTGCCCAGACAAAGGAGGCGCCCGGACTTGGTTACCACTGGGGTATGGCTAATCCGCACGCCGCGCTGCCCAGGGGTACCCGGGTGAAAGTTGGCACTACCGGCACATTGGAGCAAATCCTCTTCGGGCCTACGTCAGTTACCGATGGCAGTCAGAACCTGGTCGGGGCTTTGCGCACGGCGATGGGTGTTTGCGGCGCCTTTACTATCCAGGATATGCACCAAGCCGAAATGGTTATTGCCCCCGCGATTACCACCGAAGGTAAATCATGGCAACTGGCCCGGTCATAGATCAGCCGCGCCGCCTTTCTCGCTGCTGCTGACATTCCCCTACCAGGTTATTCCTCATCATCCTCTTCTTCACCGGTGGAGGTTCCCATCCCCCGGCTGATGCCGGGTAACAGTGGCCCGGTTTCTTTCTGCGAGCGCAATGACGGGAACTCAAGCTTATCGATAACCTGGCGCAGATCCTGCAATCTGTCTTTATCCTGTCCGGCGGCGACTTCTATGACCACTCCGTTAATCCCCGCTTCCCACAGGGCTTGAAGCTCCGCAGCTGTGACCTCTGCCGGGATTACAGCTAACAAGGGCTTGTTCAATAAATCAGCGAAACGGCGGAAGAGCATGAGATGATGCCATGTAAGGGAACGGGCTTCACTCTGCTCACCGGTAATTAGCACCGCGTCTAAGGGCAGTTTATTAACAGCCCTTAACAGACCTTCATTAAGTGATGCTGCCACCGCTATTATCTTGCCTGCCTTGTTCTCCTCCAGAGCCGTCAGGGGGGTATTTTCTGCCGGGAAGATGATAAAATCGAAACTCAACTGGTTCAACCCTTTTATTTCTTCCTGCGCAACCTGTACCCACCCTCCCCAGGGAATATCAGGCGCAGACCGGGACATCTTTTCGAGAATATCAGCGTCCGGGCCAGATTTTATGATACGCAGCAGCCCGGCGTCAGCCCCGGTTGCGCGGTCGACCAGGCTACCGGCATCTTCCTGGGCCAGACTGGCAACAAGCTGCATTCTGGGTCTGGAAAATATCGGCAGTCCGGTCCTGAAACCAATAGGTTGAGACTGCATCCGGGAAAGGCTCTTTAATCTATCAATGAACTTGCTCATTTATCCTCCCTGGAGCCAGCGGAGGGAATCGAACCCACGACCCGCGCTTTACGAAAGCGCTGCTCTGCCAACTGAGCTACGCTGGCCTTAGTTGAGTATAGCATAGAATTAACCCCTCGAAAAACCGGCGAGGTACCTTTATTTTTATGGAATCTTAACGATATTTTTATGAGGATGTTAATTCGGCTACTCTACAATTGGGGCGCAAAGGTGAACACGAACAGGGGGTAAGTAAGGCAATGATTAACCGAGTTAACAGCCAGAACCTGGGCATGCAGCTTAAACAGAGAAGACTGATGGTACCGCTGACCTTGCGCCGGATGGCAGCGCTCTCCGGCATATCATCGTCTCATCTGGGCCGTATCGAGAGGGGGGAGAGGTTCCCATCCGCCCTGGTTCTGCAAAGAATCGCCAGACCATTGGGCATTAATGAAAGCGAGCTGTTCCTGCTGGCCGGTTATCTGTCCCCGCCGATGGCCGGCGTGGAGGAAGAGAAAAGCAGGTATGGCGCAGGGCAACTTGACCCTTATGTCACCCGGACGTTGAGTCAGGAGCCGGCCGAAGTGCAACGTACTGTCATTGGGATACTGAGCATCTTGAAAAGCATTGCCCTGACCATGAAGTGAGGCTTCAGCGAATCGAGTTTCGGTTTGCCGTGAAATATTCCTTTCCCCCGGTGTCATCATGTACTTTCCTTTGCTATCGGCTTGATACAGCAACTTCGCCGTGTTATCGTTCTTTCCGCTCCACTCCTGACAGGTGACTCCTGTCACCAGTGATATCTTCGCCGGATACCGCGTGTAGTACTA
>JAUYMF010000006.1 GCA_030698765.1 Dehalococcoidales bacterium | reverse complement strand
TATATCCCCCGATTTTTTCTTGGTTGTAGCTTCTTTCAGTCCTGTTGAGATGGTTGACCCGCCATCACCGGGGGAAGCCACTGTAACCTCTACCTTTGCTTTATGGGTTTTCTGTGGTGCCTCATCTTTTCGGAATAGACTACCAAATAGCCCCATGTCTACCTCCCTACACCTACTCTCTTGCCTATTTCCCTCTTCTTTACTTTGAACCGGAAGCATCTGCAATCACATAAGCACCTGAACTTGATGAAGTTTTGAAGAGTTTACCATCTACATAAATCGAGACTCTTACGGTTCCATATTCACCTTGATTTTGTGCGGATATGTATAGGAAACTATCAGGGAATGAACTAAACGAGTATTTCTTCGGAACGGAAACGCTACTATATTGCTCTGTCCCGCCCGTAGCATTGTTCAACGTTACATCCACTTCATCAGCCGTCCCAGTTATTTCATATATTATTTTAGGGGGTGTCCCTCCTGTTAGTTCCGAATTTGTTATTTCCACGGATACTACTTTCTTACTTCCTACCTCCGTTATTCCAAAAGCTGACCATTTCTCACCAACAAATACGTCTGTCCCATTAGTCCAGTATTGAATTTTGCTGCCGTCATCGCATGTAATAGTAAAATATACTTTATAGTAATTTAAGTATACAATTCCGTTGTTCTCGACATCATAGTAAATATATACGTATTCACTCGACGGTTTAAAACTGGTAATGGTAAATGTGGCTGAAGGTTCCGGCGTGGGCTTTGCAGTCGTGGGTGTGGTGGCAGGGGTACTACACGCACTTAAAAGCATAGCCACCAAAATTACGGAGATGACTAAAATTCGCTTCATAATTACACCCCTTCATAGACTATAGCCAACAAGCGGGCGCTGTCAAATGCTAGCGGTAGTCTGTGAGGCTGTGAGAGCCATATCTAAGGGCTTTAGGGCTTAGGTCAATGGGTTTTTTTGCTAACTACCACCTTTTCTTTCTTGTCTTACACATAATCCGAAGCTAATAGTTGGGTGCCAAAAAGTGCCATTATGAAGATTCTTTTTAAATTCACCATCGGCGGTTACGTTCAAATGACCACAATACAAGGTGATGTAAAAACACTGTTTTGAAGCTAAAGCCACTGGTTGATATTTTAGCCTGGAATTTTAAGTCCGCTGCGTCTGCCAGTTCCGCCACCCCGGCGTGTCCAGGGTTACTGTAGTTCCTGGCTTTCATCGTGTCAACGCTATTTTATTTGGCTTCTCTTCAGTCTTAGCTGCCAATGGCAGTTTAATCATCTCAATATAAGCAGAACACCCGGCTATTCCCTTTACAGCATAAGCTGATTTCTGCTACAATGAACGAAAAGCAACTATCTACAAGGGAGCCTGAAGATGACCGGTAATTCTGTACGAAAATTATTTCTGCCGCTGTTAATAGCGTTGGCACTGGTATTCACCTCGTGCTCTTCCTCAGTGTCGGCAGCTGAGGTGAACGCGGTGGCAGCCAATGTTAACTGTGTTTGCGGCGCCTGTGACCTCCGGCTGGTTGATTGTCATTGTGATAAAGCTCTGGAAATGCAGGCCACCATTAAGAAGAACCTGGGCCGGGGCCAATCACAGGAGCAGATTATTCAGGGTATGGCCATACAGTACGGGCAACGGGCCTTAGTCAACTAATTACTAGTACTTACTTGCATAATTGACTATCCGTTAGACTTCCCGTATACCCGCAATTAAAAGTCGTTTAGTCTGCTGGCGTAGTTGCACCAGGGGCAGTTAGAGGAATGCGGCGGCGCTTCCGGCATCTCCAGCAAATAGAGCATCTCATCGATAAATCTGAGGAACCTCGCCTCGTCCTTTTCTATCTCTATCCAGGTTATCTCGGCTTCATAGAAAAGCCTCTCCAGGTTCTGCTGGTTTATGCCGGACGGATAGAAATAGAGCAGCCCCAGCCTGGTTACCGGCGCCAGCGCTAAAGCGTTTGACGCCGGGTGCTCCAGGGCGTAAGCGTAAGCGTGTAACTGGCGGCTGTAGAAAGCGGCCGATTCCCGGCTCGGATTGCCCGTCTTGAAATCGATTATCCCGTAGGTACCGTCTTCAAAGCTGACGACGATGTCAAAGCGGCCGTTGATATAGCAGGTAGCGTCATGGTTGGGCAGCGCGATTACCTGTGACCTGACATTCCTTTCCCCGTGGCTGATGATGCCGGGAGGGAGAGCAAGATGAAGTTCACCGGTCTGTTTACCGGCATAGTGGTTCTTGAGGAGGCTGGCGATTTTGCTGAAGACGGAGGGTATTGGTATTGACGGCTGGACGATACCCTTGACTGCCTTCAGATAGAAGCACCGCTTGCAACCATCGTAAGAAAAGGTCATATCTGACGGACTTAGCTTATAATTCATTGCTACCTGCTATTCTACCACACCGGGCGGTTGAGGGCGAGGAACAATCATAATAACCTGGTACCGGATCGGTAAACAATCGCTGATTTCCGGAAATATCCTGGAAGCTGATATGACCGTGGTTCCGGTACAAGCAGGCGCTGCCCGGTTTCGAGAGGATTTATCGCTTGCCAGTTGGAGTTATTTACGGGCTCTGGCGGCGGCCGCCTCTAACTCGTCTTCATGCAGCACGATTTCCTTCTGAATGTTATCTATTTTTACAGTGTAAATGTAGAAAACCGTGCCCGGCATGGGACTTATCCAGTGGTAGTTGGTTACGGTACCGGTCTGACCGGAGTACCGGGCGATATCAGAATCCCGGGCTGATGCTGCCTCATCCTTGACCGCTTTTATGATGATTTTGCTGCCTGTCCGGTACTTGGGTACCATCAAACTGCTCCGCCTGATTTGGTTCTGTATCATAGTCTTTCGGGTATACCTTTGTCAATAGGTTTATTACTTGCGGAGCAGATGGAAGAATACGGAAACAACCGGCAGGACACGGCGGGCAAGTACCGCACAGGACGGAACTGTCCGGCATTCTCCGGGGCAAATATTTTGTTAGCTCCGGTTTCCGGTTAGCCGGTGGACATTACCTTCCTTACGGACTCGATAATATCGTCTTTTGATGGCACTACCAGCTTCTGCAGAGGTATAATATACGGGACATGCACATCAGGATTGGCCACCCGGGCAATCGGCGCCTTTAGTGACGGAAAAACTTCCTCAGATACGATGGCGCTGATTTCCGCCCCGATGCCCCCGGTCTTACAGGCTTCATGGGCGACAACCAACCTCCCCGTTTTCCTGACTGAACCCAGGATCATGTTCTTATCGATAGGATACAGGGAACGGGGGTCGACTACCTCCACGCTGATTGACTCTTTAGCCAGTTCTTCGGCGGCAGCCAGTGCCTCGTGCACCATCTTGCCAGTGGCGACGACGGTGACGTCCGTGCCCTCGCGCTTGATGTCACCTACCCCCAGGGGGATGGTATATTCCTCTTCCGGCACCGGGCCTTTCAATTCACGGTGAAAGTCCTGGTGCTCATAAAAGACCACCGGGTTATCGTCCCTGATGGCTGACTTGAGCAGTCCCTTGGCGTCATAGGGGGTAGAGGGCATAACGACCTTTATCCCCGGGACATGCACGAACCACGCCTCGAAATTTGACATGTAAGCCCCGCCGAGACTGAAGGGAGTCCTGACTACCATTGGCACGCTGGCGCCGCCATCGGTGATATAGCGCGCCCGGGCGGCCACCGTGACCATCGGCTCCATGATCGCCATCACAAAATCGGCAAACATTATCTCTGCCACCGGCCTCATGCCCATCAGGGCGGCGCCAACGGCAGCCCCGGAGATAATCCCCTCAGCGATAGGGGTATTTATCAGCCTGTCGGTGCCGAATTCCTCGGCCAAGCCGGTAGTTACCTTGGTTGTTCCCGGACGCAGTCCCACATCAATGCCGATGACGAAGACATCAGAGTCCCGGCGCATCTCTTCCCGCAGGGCTTCACGGATTGCCTCGGTAAAACTTATCTCTCTCATCTTCTTTTTCTCCTTTTATCAGGGGGCAAATATCTCGGACATAGCGAATTCCTTTTCACGCGGCGGCCGCGGGCCGGCCTCGGCAGTCTGTAGCGCTTTCAGCACTTCCGCCCTGGCTTTCTCAGTATAATCGGCAGCGCTCTGCTCCGTTAGTACCCCTTTTTCTACCAGGTAGCCGGAGAGAATCTTGATGGGGTCTCTCTTCTTCCAGGGTTCAGCATCTTCGCTGCGCCGGTATAAAGTCTTGTCCCGGGCGGTATGGCCACCAAGCCGGTATGTCTTGCATTCAATCAAGCTCGGGCCATCACCCCGGCGGGCCATGGCGATAGCTTCCTGCATAACGTCATGTACTGCCAGCACATCATTGCCGTCTACTTTTATCCCCGGCATATTGTAGCCAAGGGCGCGGTCGGCGATGTCTTGGGCGGCAATGACCTCGGCGGTGGCGGAATACTCGCCCCACTGGTTATTGACGCAGACAAAAACAATGGGCAGCTTGTATATCGAAGCGAAGTTAAGCGACTCGTGGAATTCCCCCCGGCTGCTGGTACCGTCGCCAAAACTGATAACAACCACCCGGCTCTGTTTTCTCAGTTTGATGGCCAGGGCAGCCCCGGTAGCGGTCACGAAGGGTGGGCCCAGCGTACCGGTACACCAGGGCAGAATGCCCTTTTCCATATTACCGGCCATTCCCATCGCCTTGCCTTTACTATAGCCATCTGCCCGGTTATACATCATCGCGAATACTTCGGTGAGGGGAACACCCTTGATGTAGTACACCCCGTAAACGCCCCGGAAGTGGGGGAGAATAATGTCATCCTTGTCAAGGCCGAAGAAAGCGCCTGCGTGGCTGGCTTCCTCCCCGGCCGCGCCGTGCCATGACCCGGCCTGCTCTGCCATGGTATCCTCGATGGCTCGGAAGACCGTCATGTCCTGGTATAGCTTGAATAGCTCCTCATCATTCAGGCTCATCAGTCACCTCCTATGACCGCGCGATATTGGGCGGCAAAATCCAGTATGATGCCTGGACAGTTCCCCCTCTTTGTGGTAAGTAATTTATAACCGCGCGCCATGCTTTTGTCAAGAATTGTGCAGGAGAAGTCCGCCTATATATCAGGCCGGTTAAACATTTCAAGTGCAGTGTGGGAAAAACCACCAATCAGTGCTACAATGAACGAACGAATTTCAAGGAGGGTGCCATGAAAATAGTCAATATCGCGGAGATACCCAGAAACCCGGTAGTCAATAACCCGCTGTTCACCGGGGAGGACCTGACCCGGCAGATTTTGCTCCCCGACAGTAAAGACTATAACGTGAACGTCGTTAACTTCGGCAGGGGAGTGAGAAACAAGTTTCACGCTCATGACCACGATCAGGTGCTCATCGTCACTGCCGGGAAAGGCATCGTAGCTACAGAAAAGGAGGAGAAGGTAGTGACGACGGGCGATGTTATCCTTTTTGCCGCCGGCGAGAAGCACTGGCACGGAGCTACCGCGGACTCCGAGTTTTCCCATATCTTCGTCATGAAGCCCGGTGGTAAGACCACGCAACTGGAAGATTGAGTTCTGCAGTTTTTGGGGTTTTAAAATAGCTGGAGGCGACGACCGGATTCGAACCGGTGAATAGCGGTTTTGCAGACCGCCGCCTTAACCACTTGGCTACGTCGCCCTTCGGGACACCTATACGGCGTCCCTATTATAATGCCATGTTGGCTCATGGCGCAAGTGAGACCGGTTATTTCCCGGGATATTGAGACGGCTTGACCCGCAACGGCAGTCCGGCGACCATCAGGTAAACTTCATCAACCTGCTGTGCCAGAAGCTGGTTGGCTTTGCCAAGCAAATCACGATACAAACGTCCCATCTGGTTCGGCGGCACCAGTCCCGCTCCAACCTCATTGGTGACGATGACAAATCCGGCTTCCAAACGGCTGATACACTCTACCAGTTCACCGATCTCCCTGGTCACCTCCTGTTCAACAAGAGCGACATCAATACGCTCTTCGTTCGCGTCAGCGTACTGGCCAAAGCAATTGCTGACCAGGAGGGTAATACAGTCTATAATTACTATTTTAGCCCGCCCGATTCTCTGCGGGATGCGGTCGCCGACGTGGGTGGTAACCTCAAGTGTCCGCCAAGCTGCCGGGCGGCTCCGGCGGTGTTCCTCAATACGCTGGCGCATCTCATCATCACCGGCTGCCGCCGTCGCCACGAAGAGCACCAGTTCCCCCGAGTCACGGGCAAGCTCCTGGGCAAAATGGCTCTTGCCGCTGCGGACGCCACCGGTTATCAGAATATTTTTCAACACTATCCTCTTTTTCTCTCCCCTTCCTCTTGACAGGGCTTATTCCAAAAGTATCGTAGCATCATGTCGCCCTGAGCGTATCGAATAATCCGGAGGTGACATGCCTTAATCTTACCCCATCCCGACCCCGTATTAAATACGAGGCTTCGTTAATCCGTTCCTCAGAATCTATTATATCTCTTTCCGGAGACACCACAATGTACGAAAACATGAGAATCTTACATCAAACGACCGTCCTCCTTCATTCCGTACCCTGGCCTGTCGCCAGGACAGGCTTGATACGGAATCCAGGTTGGATGGGAAGATGTGTGTTTTCTGGATTCCGGCTGGAGTTTATCCCGCACCTGATACGGGGCCGGAATGACGATAGGCTACTCTCATAACAGTTACTTTGAGCCAAGTCATTTGATAAACAATAGGAAAGGAATTATTAATTGCGAAGAGGCTTCGCCCTTTGCGCTTCCCCTCTAATTACTTATCCCTCAATTCGCTCTTCAAAACCTCCAGGAACCAGCGTTCATCCCGGAAAGTCTTCCTGGTTTCCATGATTTCCAGACGCTGCTTGAACAACGGGCCGTCAATAACCAGGGTATGGTATTCTCCTGCCTCACCACAGGGTGTAATCTTCCGGGTCTTGCCCAGTTCCGCTAAATCCCGGATAAAGTCCAGGTCTACCTTTCGTCCCAGCCATTCCTCGCCGAGCAGGTCAGCTTTAGTAGCCACCACCACCGACTCGAACCCAAGGCTGATAAAGTCTCTAAGTATCTTGTCCTGGCTCTGTTCCCATAAAGGCAGGTGAGCGGTCATTCCTGTTTCCCGGCATACCCGCTCCACCCACTCCCGGTGTTCATTGAAGTCAATATCCCCGAATACACCGCCCTCAACCCCCTCCTGGCGAAAAGAACGCAGCATGGCCTTAAATTCAGCTTCATAGTTGTCCCGACCAGTGCGCCTCTGCACCAGCGGGATACCGACCGCCTGCGCCTGCATACGCAATACATCCGCCGACAGTCCGTGGCTGCGGGAGCGTTGCCCATCCTCGGACACCGTGTTAGCCAGATAGCTGACTTCCATACCGTCAGCAGCGGCGAGGTAACCCGCCAGGCAACAGTCCTTGCCGCC
>JAUYMF010000005.1 GCA_030698765.1 Dehalococcoidales bacterium | reverse complement strand
TTAAAGGATGAGGTATTGGCCCGCTGAAAGATTCGGAACGGGCTTCTAGCCTAGCAATAGGGGTGTTTTGGGTTTGAGGAGGAGATTGAGATTGGGGAAGGTTAGTATTCTTGGCAGGCAGATTCTTATTTCGGCTCTGCTTGTTTGATTTCTTTGTCATATTCTCTCATGGCATTTTCCAAATAATATCCCACTGCTTCCCAATCCATACGCAGTGCTATTTCGTCTGCCACCATTTCCGATGGTGAATTGTTATATGCATTGAGAGTATTGCCAAAATCAAATATGCGAGCAATACCTTCTATAATAGAAGGCCGAGCAACTAGGAAATCGCTATAAGGCCCCATACTTTACCTCCCCTCAAGTCACTAGACAATCACTGTATACCTATATCGTAACATATGTCAATAGCTGTTGTCACAATACTGTTTGATTAATCACCGTTTTCAAACATTATTGCATATTATCTCGTTATTACACAAAATGATAAGCTACCCAGAGGGTCAATAGATAGACGCAACTTTTATTCTGTCGTATAATTGCTGCGGGTATCTCAACCTGCAGGAGGGTGTCATGAAGAAGAGGCTCTATCGCAGCCGGAGTGACCGGATGATATGGGGCGTATGTGGCGGTCTGGCAGAGTACTTTGACATTGACCCTACCATTGTCAGGGTAATCGCGGTGCTATCCATATTTATTAACGGGCTGGGCATCCTGGCTTATATCATTCTGGCAATTGTCGTACCCCTGGAGCGTTCCGAGGCAGCAACCCCCGAAGATGTCATCGGGGAAAACATGGAAGAGATGAAGCAAGCCGCCAGCCAGTTAGGGCAGGAAGTCCGCTCCACCTTCAGCCGGCAATCCGCTTCCGCCGAGGTGACCCGGGCACAGCACCGCGGCCGTAATGTGCTTGGCATTGTCATTGTCGTCATTGGCGTCCTTTTCTTATTGGCCAGCCTTAACTTCCTGTGGTGGTTACGCTGGACGTATCTCTGGCCACTGATTCTGATTGCCATAGGTGTGTTGATAATATTGAATACCCGGAGAAAATAGTGATGCCCGAGGAAACGCCACCGGTAGAACACGTTGAGCAGAAACCATCGGTAGACCGCTACGTCCCGGTGGGGGGTATTTTCCTGCTCTTTCTGGGGATAGTGTTTCTTCTGCAGAGCTTGAATATCCTGTCCTGGAACATCTGGGGTACTCTATGGCGCTTCTGGCCGGTGATGCTAATCATTACCGGGCTGGCTATCCTGCTCAGGCAGTTTAATATCTGGCTGGTAAGTCTGCTGATTCTGGCGGTGCTCTTTGCCTGCCTGGGTATCGCTATCTGGCAATACGGGGTGTCTTTACCATCCGGGACGGGTATATAAATTCGGTATCTACCTCACCCCCTGTGCCCCCCTCTCCTTCAAGGAAGGGAAGTTATTTTTATTAAATCCTCCCCCTCAATCCCCCTCCTTTTTCAAAGGAGGGGGAAGAAAAGAGAAGAGGGGCTGGCGCCCCTCTTGAACGCCCCACATGGCGCCTCTCCCTTTCGTAAAGGGAGACTGAGAGGGATTTTGAAATGAGGGAAGGGGGACAGGGGGATAGGTAGCCACAACTTTACATTGGGGATGGGGCTGCTATCGCTCCTGATGGGAAAGAATCTCCAGTTATGGTTCTCTGAGCTTTAAAGCTCAGAGAACCTGGCACTTCGGGCAGAAGTAGGTGCCCCGGTGGCGCACCGCAATGCGCTGTATGGGCGTGCCGCAGCGGGGGCAGGACTTCCCCCGGCCGTGAGCAACCTGGAACTCGTCGTGGGCGGTACCCCGTGTGCCATCGGGACGGTAGTAGGTATCCGTGCTGGCCCCCTGTTTGCTGATCCCTGCCCGCAACACATGCCGGATTGCCTGATGAAGACGCTTTATTTCCTCTTGAGACAGACTGCCCCCCGTCCTCAGAGGATGAATTCCGGCGGCAAAGAGGGCTTCATCGGCATACATATTGCCGATACCGGCGACCACGTTCTGATCGCAGAGCAGCGCCTTTACCGGCGCAGTGCGTTTGGCCAGGAGTCGCGCCAGGACCGCGGGGGTAAAACCCGCTTCCAGAGGTTCCGGCCCCAGCTTACCAACAATGCTGATCTTATCTTTCGCCAGTCGCAGTATGCCAAATTTACGCGGGTCACGGAAGAAGATACTGGTATCATTATCCAGATGGATTATCGCCCTGGTGTAGCGTGGTGGCTCAGCAGAGTCATGCCCGATGATCAAAGAGCCGGTCATCTTGAGATGGACGTTCAGTAGATCGCCGTTGCTCAGGCTGAAAAACAGGTACTTGCCGCGGCGGCTGACGCCGGTTATCTCCTGCCCGATGAGGCGGGAGCGGAATTCCGGGATAGAAGATTCGCGGACTATCCCTTCCCAGAGCAGGCTAACTCCGGTGATACGGCGCCCAATGACATAGGGCGATATTTCATTTTTTACCGTTTCTACTTCAGGAAGTTCCGGCATCGTCCTGACTACAACTCTCCCCAGTTCCGCCCGGTCTTGGTATCCACCTTGAGCGGTATGCTGAGTTTCATAGCGCCGGACATTATCCGGGGGACCAGCCGGCACATCTCCTCCATCTCCGCCTCCGGCACCTCGAAGAGCAGCTCATCATGCACCTGGAGCAGCATCTTGCTCTTGAGCCGGCGCTGCACCATCTCCCGGTACAGGTTAATCATGGCTACCTTGATAATATCGGCGGATGTGCCCTGTACCGGCATATTTATTGCCATGCGCTCGGCGGCTTCCCTGATCTGCCGGTTAGCGGAGTTGATTTCAGGGATAGTGCGCCTCCTGCCCAGCAGTGTCTGCACGTAGCCCTTATCCCTGGCCTGTTGCCTGGTGGATTCAAGGTACTGTTTGACCCCGGGGTATTTATCAAAGTAGGCAGCAATGAACCGGTTGGCCTCTTCCCGCGATAGCTCGGTGGCCTGCTCCAGCCCGTAGCCGCTCATGCCGTAGATAACACCGAAATTGACCGTTTTCGCCAGCCGGCGCATGTCAGCGGTTATCCGTGATGTATCCACGCCAAAAAGCTGGCTGGCGGTAGCGGAGTGGATATCTTCATCACGGTTAAAGGCATCAAGCAGGCCGGGGTCTTGAGACAGGTGAGCCAGCACACGCAGGTCAATCTGCGAATAGTCGCTGCTGACCAGGCGTGAGCCGGGTGGAGCGATAAAGGCTTCCCTGACCTGTTTCCCCAACTCACCGCGGACGGGGATATTTTGCAGGTTAGGTTCGGTGGAAGAGAGACGGCCGGTAGCCGTCCTTGTCTGGTTAAAACTGGTGTGCAGGCGTCCGGTCCTGGGGTTTATCAGGGCGGGCAGGGCATCAATATAGGTCGATTTGAGCTTGGCTAGCTGCCGGTAGTCCAGAATAAGCTCCACTATCGGATGAGTCCCGCGCAGTTCTTCGAGCACCGCCGCCCCCGTAGAGTAGCTGCCCTTTCTCTTCTGGGCGGGCAGTTTCAGTTCCTCGAAGAGCACCGAGGCTAATTGCTGCGGGGAATTGATGTTGAACTGGTGTCCGGTGTTGTTATATATCTCAGCTTCCAGCTTGAGTAGCTGCTCCCCGAGGCGGTGCGCCATCTGTCTCAACAAATCTGTATCCAGGGCTATTCCGCTGCGCTCCATGTGAATCAGCACCGGGATCAGCGGCATCTCAACCTCGGCGAACAGCTGCCACAAACCCTGCTCACGAAGCTCGGTGCTGAACAGTCCGGTCAGCCGGCCGGTCATATCAGCATCAGCGCAGGCGTAATCAGCGGCGCGGGCTATCTCTACCTGGGACATGGACAGCTGTTTGGCGCCAGCACCGATAAGGTCGGTAATCGGAGTCATTTCGATACCCAGTCGACTGAAAGCCAGGGCTTTCAAACCTAAAGATTTCTCACTGAGCAGGTAGGCGGCGATCATGGTATCGGACTTCAGATTATTAACGGATACCCCATACTCGGCCAGCACGGCCATATCGTACTTACCATTATGGGCGAATTTTTCGATAGCGTTATCCTCAAATAGAGGTTTAAGCCCGTTGATGACACGTTCCAGCGGCAGCTGCGCCAGCTCTCCCCAGCCAACGTGGCCGACCGGGATGTAATAAGACTCTCCCGGCGCCGGAGATAGCGAGATCCCAACCAGCTGCGCCGACATCACATCCAGGCTGGTTGTCTCCAGGTCAAAGGCAAAAGACCTGGCAGATGACAGGCTGCCTAGAAGGTCGTCAAAGGCTGCCGGGATAGTAAGGATACGGTAATCCCGCCGGGGCGGCTCCTTAACTTCTACTGCCATAATTGGTTCAGTGGTCGGGTCTTCCTGAGCGGGTAACTTATCGAGCAGGCTGTAAAACTCAAGCTCCCGGAAAAACTCGGTTACCTTATTCCGGTCATAATGCTTGAGCTGGCAGCTGTCCATATCGAGGGTTACCGGGGTCTGCGTGACGATAGTCGCCAGCTCTTTGCTCTGCCGGGCAATCTTTTCGTTCTCCCTCAACAGGGATTGGAGCTTGGCTGGGGCCACCTCGTCAATATGGTCATATATTCCCTCTACCGAGTCGAACTGCTGGATGAGCTTGACGGCCGTCTTTTCACCGATGCCGGAGACGCCGGGGATGTTATCCGAAGGGTCGCCGACCAGCGCCTTGAGGTCGGTAATCTGCCGCGGCTCGACGCCGTATTTCTCCTTCACGGTTTTCTCATCGTAGAGTATGGTGTCGCTGAAAGAACCTCTCGGTTTCGGGTAGAGCACCCTTACCCGGGGTGATACCAGTTGCATGGTATCGGCATCGCCGGTGACGATAATGGTGTCGATGTCCTGCTCGCTGGCCTGGCGGCTGAGAGCGCCCAGAATATCATCAGCCTCGTAGCCATCAAGCTCAAAGATAGGAATGTTAAAGGCTTCGACCAGTTGCCTCACCCGCCCCAGCTGTTTGACCAGCTCATCGGCTGTAGGTGGGCGGTGCGCCTTATACTGCTCAAACATCTGATGCCGGAAGGTGGGGGCCTTGGTGTCAAAGGCGATAGCGTAGCAGGTGGGCTGGAGATCCTTTATCGCCTTGAGCAGCATCTGGGCAAAGCCGTAGACGGCGCTGACTATCTCCCCGGTCCGGGGGACGGTCAGCGGCCTGGTAGACTGAAAGGCGTGGAAAGCGCGGTGGACAATACCATTGCCGTCAAAGAGCACCAGCAGAGGCTTTTTCATAGGGTTATTATAACAGAGTATTGGGAATAGGGGTTAACCAACTGCATGTGATTGAATAAATACTTGCGTATGGAAGACGTACTATCAAACTCTAAATACTAATTTCTAATCCCGTATCAAGTACGGGACTAAACAATGTCAAATAAAAAACTCAGAGAACCAAGCGGTTTTGAATTATAGTGCTTCGAATTTTAGGATTTACCGGGGATGCGCTAGACCGCCATCGGATTAGCCTGGTACCAGGTAACACTTATAATTACGCTGCCGCCACTGCTGTCATTGCGAGACCATACCGACCCCGTATCGGTGTACGGGGTAAACTCCGGCGGAAGGCTTCAGCCCGAGTTCAGCGTTCGACTGAGTTCACGCCGAAGTCCCGAGGGCTTCAGCCCGAGTTCAGCCCGAGGGCGAAGCAATCTCGGCGGGGGCGGAATTATCCCTTACCCCCAGATTGCCACGTCGTCCACCGGAGGCGGACTCCTCGCAATGACAACACGAGTAACGTGCTTTTTATGGGAGAACGATTCGTTTCACTTCTTGAGCGAAAAATAATGCGTTACACCACACTAGTCTTACTTCACCGTAGGCAGTCCGGCCGCCCTCCAGGCAACTATT
>JAUYMF010000004.1 GCA_030698765.1 Dehalococcoidales bacterium | reverse complement strand
GACCCGGTACTGCGACGGCGCTCAGATTTTCCTGAAGAGGGAAGACCTGGCCCATACCGGCGCCCACAAGATTAATAACGCTCTGGGGCAGGGCCTACTGGCGCGGAGGATGGGTAAGCGGAGAATCATCGCCGAGACCGGGGCCGGGCAGCATGGGGTGGCTACCGCCGCGGTCTGCGCCAAGCTGGGACTGGAATGTATCATCTACATGGGTGAGGAGGACGTGCGCCGTCAATCGCTCAATGTCTTCCGCATCAAGTTGATGGGCGCTGAGGTAAGGCCGGTTTCCAGCGGCAGCCGGACATTAAAGGATGCCGTCAACGAGGCGATAAGAGACTGGGTGACCAACGCCCGGGATACCTACTACCTTATCGGCTCGGTAATCGGGCCTTATCCTTATCCGGCAATGGTGCGCGACTTTCAGTCGGTAATCGGCAAGGAAACCAGGCAACAGATACTGGATAAGTCCGGCTGTCTGCCTGACTACGTGATTGCCTGTGTCGGCGGGGGCAGTAACGCCATCGGTATCTTCCATCCTTTCCTGGAGGATGCCGGGGTTAAACTCATCGGGGTGGAGGCGGCGGGGAGGGGGCTTAACACCGGGGAGCATGCGGCCTCACTATCTGCCGGGAAACTGGGCGTGCTTCACGGAGCCAAGTCATATGTTCTCCAGGATGAACACGGTCAGATCAGCCTGACGCACAGCATCTCCGCCGGGCTGGACTACCCTGGAGTTGGCCCGGAGCACAGCTATCTGAAGGATACCGGCCGTGCCAGTTACGTGGCGGTAACTGACAAAGAAGCGTTGGAAGGCTTTCAGCTATTGTCCCGCACTGAGGGCATTATTCCTGCCCTGGAATCGGCCCACGCCGTATTTTATGCTGCCGGGCTGGCCGGTTCGCTGGATAAAAAGCAAATCATCGTGGTAAACCTGTCCGGCCGTGGCGATAAGGATATGGGTATCGTCGCTGAGGCGTTAGGAGTGAAGCTTTGAGTCGGATTGCTGCTGTCTTTAACCGGCCGGGGCACAAGGCGCTGATACCCTACGTTACGGTGGGCTATCCCAGTATTGAGGCTACCCTGGAGGTGGTCCCGCTGCTGGCGCGTCTTGGTTGCGATATCGTGGAGATGGGGATACCCTTCTCCGACCCCCTGGCGGACGGCGTCACCATACAGAATTCGAGTTTTGCCGCTTTGCAGAACGGGATTACCCCGGAGATTTGCCTGGACGTTGCCAGCCGGTTAAGAAAGAAGGTAGACATACCACTGGTGTTTATGAGCTACTACAATCCGGTGTTCAGCTACGGACTGGAGAAATTCGTCAGCGCCTGTGTCGCTTCCGGCGTTGACGGGTTGATTATCCCTGACCTGCCCCCCGGCGAGGGTTCGGAGATGGAGACCGTCACACAGCGACTCGGAATCGACCTTATCTATCTCCTGGCGCCGACCAGTACGGAGGAGCGTATCCGGCTGGTGGCGGAGAAGTCCCGAGGGTTCATCTATCTGGTCTCGGTGACCGGCGTTACCGGCGCGCGGGAAGCGTTAGCGGTGGACCTGGGGGCATTTATTGCCAGGGTAAGAAAGATAACCACCCTGCCGCTCTGTGTCGGCTTCGGGATATCAACCCCGGAGCAGGCAAGTCAGGTAGCCCGTGCCGCTGACGGGGTTATCGTGGGCAGTCGGCTTATTCAGCTTATGGAAACTGATACTGACTTCACCTCACCCGTCAGCGATTTCGTCACAGGGCTGAGGGATGCCCTCAATGATTCGTCCGGAGAATAGCATAATACTAGTACCTAATTGCAATAATAGCCGTAATAATGGATTTCTCTCTCCCCTTGCGGGAGAGATGTAAGTGAGGGGTAAAGAATATTGTGTCACCCTCACCTCCGTATCCAGTACAGGGCCGGCTTAATCCTCTCCCCGCAAGGGAGAAGGGACTGGAATTGCATAGATATTTGCGCAACCAGGTACCAGAGTAATCCGTTTGTTCCTCCCCCCTTTCAATTTTGTTCCGGTATCTTCCATAAGGTACTCCCCGGTTTTACTTGATGTTGTGATTATAAGCCGGAGTCGAAGCAATCACTGCAATACACTCTGAGGTTGCCGGGTATACTGGTGTATCCTGGGCAATGACGGAAACACAGGTGCTTGAAGCCTGCCCTCTTAATGAGATATAATCTAGATTTAGCAGTTCTTCATTTCCGCTGTCAGGAGATTATCTTTGCTCAAGACCCATAATTGTGGTGAGTTAAACACGGGGAATGTCGGCGCGGAGGTAACTCTGGCTGGCTGGGTGAACCGCCGCCGTGACCATGGAGGGCTGATATTCATTGACTTGCGTGACCGGGAAGGTGTAACCCAGGTAGTATTTAACCCGGAAATAGCCGGAACGTGCCATGAGATTGCCAACGAGATGCGCAGCGAATATGTTGTTAGCGTCAGAGGGGATGTTGCCCGGCGTCCCCCCGGAACCGAGAACCCCAGGCTGCCCACTGGTGAGGTTGAGGTTATCGCCAGGGATGCCGTTATCCTCAGTCCGGCAAAGACCCCGCCTTTCTATATTAATGAAGAGGTCGAGGTGGAAGAGAGCCTGCGTCTCAAGTACCGCTACCTTGACCTGCGCCGGCCCCGTATGCAGCGAAATATGATTCTGCGCCACCGGGTGGTGAAGCTTATCCGGGACTTTCTGGATGACCGGGGGTTTATTGAGGTGGAGACACCTATCCTGATTAAGAGTACCCCGGAAGGTGCCCGGGATTACCTGGTTCCGAGCCGCGTTTATCCCGGTAAATTCTACGCACTGCCCCAGTCCCCGCAGCAGCTCAAGCAGTTGCTGATGGTGGCCGGACTGGAGAAATACTTCCAGATTGCCCGCTGCTTCCGTGACGAGGACACCCGCGCTGACCGCCAGCCCGAGTTCACCCAGCTTGACCTCGAGATGAGCTTTGTTGATGAGGAGGATGTGCTCGGCCTGATGGAACGACTTTTTATCTCCATGGTGGAAACACTGACACCGGACAGGCATATTTCAAAACCTTTCCCGCGCCTGAGCTATGCCGAGGTAATGGAGCGCTACGGCAGTGACAAACCTGATTTACGTTTTGGGCTGGAGATAGCCGACCTGTCTGATATTGCCGCCGGGACTGAGTTCGCCGTTTTTCGTTCCGCGGTGGCTAACGGTGGTGTGGTGAGGGGTATCTGCGCTCCGGGCTGTGCTTACTATACCCGCAACCAGCTTAACGAGCTTAACCAGCTGGTGCAAGGCCTTGGCGCCGCTGGCCTGCTGACCATCGCCCTGGATACGGCTGACAGTATCGATAGCCTGACTATTGAAAACGTGAGGTCGGTGGCGGCTAAGTATTTGACCATAGACCAGATCAGGGAAATTGCCCGGCGCTTGCAGGCAAATCCCGGAGACCTTCTGCTCATTGTCGCCGGTAAAGCGGAACTGGTGGCCCCGGTGCTGGGGGAGCTGCGCCAGGAGATGGGAAAACGTCTCAATCTGGCGGATGCTGATGCTCTTGCCTTCGCCTTCGTCGTGGACTTCCCGCTGTTAAAGGCGGGCGAAAAGCCGGGACAATGGGAACCGATGCACCATCCCTTTACCTCTCCTCGCGAGGAAGATAAATTACTAATGACTGATTTTCCGGAAAAAGTTCGGGGCAGGCATTATGATATTGTCTGCAACGGCTACGAGCTTGGCGGCGGCAGTATCAGGATTAATTCCAGCCAGATGCAGAGGCAGGTCTTCCGCCTGCTGGGCTACCGCGATAAGCAAATTGACGAGCTTTTCGGGCACATGCTGGAAGCTTTCGACTTCGGCGCGCCGCCTCACGGCGGCATCGCTCTCGGCATCGACCGTATTGTGATGCTGCTCGCCGGAGAGCCGACCATCCGTGAAGTGATCGCCTTCCCCAAAAACCAGAGCGCCGCTGATTTAACGTTCAATGCTCCTTCATCGGTCACAGAGGAGCAGTTGCTGGAACTACACTTGCGGTTACGGGAGGAATAGACGGTGTCCGGTACTGAAGAAGTAGCCGAAAACATCTATATGATTGATGACCATCTTTATTCTATGACGGAGTTCGGCAGTGTTTACCTGATTGATGAAGATAAAAAGGCGCTGATTGATACCGGGCCGACCCCTTCCGCCGGATTTGTCCTTGACGGGCTTAAAGAACTGGGTGTGAGTCCCGGAGACATCGACTATATTGTTATCACT
>JAUYMF010000003.1 GCA_030698765.1 Dehalococcoidales bacterium | reverse complement strand
AGTGATAATTCATAGCGAAGCAAGTCCTTTTGGATCTCTTTCGTTTCCGGGTTGCGCACGTAGTCCAGCCCGATTTCACCAATGGCGGCGACCTGTTCTTTCCGGGCGAGTCCGTAAAGCTGGCGGCGTACTTCCGGTGATGGCGGGACCGCATTCCAGGGGTGAATGCCCACGGCGGCCAGTACCACCTCATGGGACCGGGCAAGGCGGATGTTCTCTGCGGAGGATTCCAGTTCCATTCCCATGCTGACGATAACGTCAACATTATTGGCGCTTGCCCGGGCAAGTACGCGGGTCAATTCTTCAGGCGGGTAAATATCCAGGTGACAGTGGCTATCAGATAGCATCATTTCTCCTGCCTCTAAAGCTTATTAGCTCAGGCTTTGACCGATGGCCTGGCCTTCCATTATGGTACTATAATACAAAAGATTTAGCCCGCTTGCCAGAACTGCTGCCCTAAATCTTTTGTCGGGTATTGCTAACTACTGGCAACGTACTTTATTGCTAAAAAGATGATTCTTGTTGACGTCTCAGGCTGAGGGCAGTAAAATCAATGGGCACGAGGGTGACAGAAAATATTGTGACCAGGCATAGCGCCTGTTTTATTTTGGCTGGTGGACAAGATGAAGGACGAACAAAAAACAAAAGCACAGTTAATCACCGAGGTGACTGAATTACGGCGGCGTGTGGCCGAGTTAGAGACAGCGGAGAGCCAGCGGAGTCGGGAAGAAGAACTGCTGCACATCTTTAGAATCAGCTCGCCAATTGGACTCTTCATTATCCAGGACGGTAAGTTTCAGTTCATTAATGATGAGTTTCACCGGGTCACCGGGGGTAAAGTGGGCGAGCTATTAGGTACTGACCCGATAGACCGGATCCTGCCTGAAGACAGGGAAATGGTCAGAGAGAACGCAATAAAGATGCTGAAGGGAGAGCGTTTCTCGCCATACAAATACCGGATTGTCAACAGGGAGGGGCAGATAAGGTGGATGCTGGAAGGGGTTGTTTCCGTCTCTTACCGGGGGAGGCGGGCGGTACTGGGACACTCCATGGACATTACGGAGAGGGTGGAAGCCGAAGCCAAGCTGCAGGAACTGTATGAGCAGGAGAGAAAACTGCGCCAGGAGCTTGAAGCGGAGGTGGAAAGAAGAATCGAGTTTACGCGGGCGCTGGTGCATGAGTTGAAGACTCCGCTAACACCGGTACTGTCTTCAAGTGAACTGCTGATTGCTGAGTTTCATGAGGAGCCATGGTTAAGTATTGCCCGGAATATTCACCGTGGAGCCTCTAATTTAAGTAAAAGGATCGATGACCTCCTTGATCTGGCCCGGGTGGAAATTGGTATGCTGCAGGTAAACCCCAGTCCGTTAGATCCGAAACCGCTACTCCGGGCAATAGCCGATGAAATGACGGCGTTGATCTCAAGTAGTGGCCAATCACTGTTTCTGGCTCTGGCACATTCCATGTCACGGGTATGGGCGGATGAAGAGCGTCTGCGGCAGGTGGTGCTCAATCTGTTGATTAATGCCTCGAAGTTTACTCCCGAGGGTGGTAAAATAACCCTGCGGGCCAGAGAAGATAGTAACAGTCTAATCGTTGAGGTTCAGGATACCGGGCGCGGCATTCCCGAAGAAGAGCAATCACGGATTTTCCAGCCTTATCACCGGCAGATAACTGACCGGGAGCACCTCAGTGGACTGGGGTTGGGGCTGTCGCTATGTAAATACCTGGTGGAGCTTCATGGTGGCAAGATATGGGTGGAAAGCCAGGTAGGAAAAGGCTCCACCTTTGGCTTTTCGATTCCGCTGGCAGCGCCAACCGCTGCCGGTCAGCCTGAAAAAACTTCTAAAGAGGGGGTAACCGATGAAAGTCCTGCTCATTGAGGATGACCGTGATATTATCGATGCTATTTCCCTGGCTTTCCAGATACGGTGGCCTGAAGCCGAGGTAATCTCTACCCGCCTCGGTGAAAAGGGGGTCGAACTGGTCGAGAGCGAAATGCCTGATATCGTTATCCTCGATTTAGGGCTACCTGACATCAGTGGTTTCGAGGTGTAGCGCCAGATACGTTTATTCTCCCATGTCCCGACGATTATTCTCACCGTCAGGTCGGAAGAGGCTGACGTTGTTAAGGGGCTGGAGTGGGGTGCTGACGATTATATAACCAAACCCTTCCGGCAGCTGGAGCTTCTGGCCAGAGTGAAATCCCTGATTCGCCGGGTCAGCTCCTCGGAAGAGGAACCGCTGGTTTACGGGCAGTTCCGCCTTGACCCGGCTACCGGGCAACTCTACGATGGTAAAAAAGAGATTTCCCTGACCATTACCGAGAGTCATATCCTGGGACACCTGATGAGAAACGCCGGTCATGTGGTCACTCATTCCAGTCTCGCTGAAGCTGTTTGGGGGGATGACTATCCGGGGGCATCCGACAGTCTTAAAGTTCATATCCGGCGCTTGCGGGAGAAGATTGAAGCTGACCCCAGTCACCCGCAGATTATCCTCACCAGGACCGGCATTGGTTACTTTCTGGCCAAGCCAGAACCGGCCAAGCATCTCAAAAGTAGCCGTTAGTAATATTTCCGACTGTCTGCCCTCTTCACTGGCGTATCCCGCCAGCTAGTTACACTGTAATCCTCTTTTTACCCGTTTGTAACCTGTCCTTAACCTGCGGGGACAAACATTAAGGTTCCTTTAACCTCAGCAGTGTAGACTATAAGTGAAAGTAAGATAAAAGGAGGCAGACAGATGAAAGGCTTGATAAAAGTAATATCAGTTACAGGTCAAATGCTGGGTTTAATTGCCGGCGATGAGTTCGTTACTCCGACCTATCGCGTGATTGCGGAATACCCTAATATCCAGTTTGACATGTAATCCTGCCCCCGCCCGGCGTAAAGCAAGGTTACTTTGCTGAATGTAATCCTTTACCTGAATCGTGCTGACGGGGGCACTCCGTTTTAAATGCCATGATGTTTGGGTCATGGAACTGCTTCAAGACCCTCACCAATTATCGAAACCGGTCTACCGATTTCCGTTTCAAACTCTCTACGCAAGCTATTATCGATCTCTCCTGACTACCTGGAAGACCTGCCCGGTTTTGCCAATCTAATCGGCATAACAAGGTCATTGCAGGTTCTGTTTTGCAGGTATTCTTCGGTTTGGTTGGCGGTGTCACTGCGAGACCATTCCGCCGAAACTCGGAAGGCTTCAGCCCGAGTTCAGCGTTCGACTGAGCTCACGCCGAAGTCCCGAGGGCTTCAGCCCGAGTTCAGCCCGAGGGCGAAGCAATCCGTGTGGGATGTCATCCACACTTCCTCCGGATTGCCACGCTTCGCTCGCAATGACAAAAAGGCCTTGTTAGACAGTATCA
>JAUYMF010000002.1 GCA_030698765.1 Dehalococcoidales bacterium | reverse complement strand
AGAGGTGAGGGGGTACCCTTCCCCACACACAGATAGCTTCGCCTTCCTCCTATAGCGGAATGGTCTCTCAATGACACCGCCAACCAAAACCGAAGAATACCTTATGGTCTACTTCACTTCCCCGCAGGCACTTACTGAGCGGGTTTACGCTCAAGCTTGATAGTGCCACTCTTGACGTAAGGGTATCCTTCCGGGGGCGGGATGGGAGAGGAAAACCGGCCGCTCTCCTCCAGGGCCGCCAGGTAGTTTCTAAAGGCGATATAGGTGTCCGCTTCGCTGGCAATGGTAATACTGCTACCCTGGTGGGAAACCGAGCCAACCCTGACATCAGCCTGCTCAGCCAGAGTGTTAATGACCGTTAAGTCCTCGGTAAAACCACCACCCATATTGATAATGGTACGGTATTCATTGATAACTTTCTGTAATGGCTCACGGTTCTTGATTTCCTCCTGCCGCCGGATCAACTCGTTATTGACAATGTCATATCTCGTTTCTATTACCGCCGTTTCCCCCACCGCCGCCGCGGTTAACTGATACAGGGGAAAGAGTAAAACCATGGCTGCCAATATCATCCCGGTCATGTATAGCTGCCTGGCGGTAGGTTTCCATGGCCGATAGATTTGCGGCAGCAGATTAATATCCGGGGCTAGATATTCACTTCCCCCCAGATTTCTGGTCGTCGCTGACCCTTTGAGGGCAAGCCCGATGTTGACGGCGTACTGTGAGACCGGTAGATGTGGTGGATACTTCAGGGGGGGCGTTACCGGCTCAACGGGATACTGCACCCTCGATTGCAGGCGCTCGACCAGGGCGAGGTCACCTGACATCCACCCGGTGATGAAGAGGGGAGTAGCCAGGTCCAGGGGTAAAGCAGGGTTATTGGAATTATGAAAACCTACCGTCAGGTCCAGGGCTACCGCTAAATGCTCCGCCCTCTCTTCCGGGGAAAGCTCATCCGACTGCCAGGCGGTAGTACGCATGATACTGGTGATGCCGTTGACGACCACAATGATATCAAAGCTGACGGCCTCAATATTGAGGATGAGAGCCTGCTCTCTGTTGACGGCCCTGGCCAGCGCCATTGCCTTGAGGTCCAGTATACGGGGATTGATACCCCCCGCCTTCAGGGCTTGCACTTCGCTATCCACTATATCCCGGGGAATACCCAGCACCAGCACCTGCTGCCCGCCGTCCATAGCCGCGATATGTTGCCATGAGAGGTACAGCTCATCTTCAGGCAAGGGCATTATCTCCCTGGCTTCCTCAAGGACCGCCGTCTGCGTTATGGCCGTTCCCGGAGGAGCAGGCACTAGCACCAACCGGCTCACCGAGTAAAGCCCGCTGACACTGGCGGTAACATCTCCCCCCCGGATACCACTTGAAGCCATAAACTGCTTAACGGCGGCGCTTAAAGCAGCCGGGTCAGTAACAACCTCATCCTCAAATATACCCGGCTCAAGGGAACGGCTCGCCCATCTGACCACCCTGTCGCCATCGGTCTCCATGAGCCTGATGTCAGTAGCGCTGATTTCAATAGTTATCATGCCCTGGACGCTTTCTCCTTTGATAAAACATAACTAATCAATATCAACAGGGTTACCGCTAGTGTAATGTCTCAAAGATTACTTTAAAATCATTGCACCCATATTGTCATTCCCGCGAAGGCGGGAATCCAGTATCACCACCCCACCCGGATTCCGTATCAAGTACGGAATGACAGGCATTGGTAAAGTGTTACCGGGACACTACACTATCCGGATTTATAATAGATAACAAGGTCAATATTAGCCCCGATCTCACTCTTGGTGGTATCTTTACTCAGGTATTCCCTGGCGGTAAATACATTAGCGCCGTCAAACTGGCGCACCGTTCCGTCAGCCTCAGAGGTATAGTAGTATTCAGTGGTGAGCGTGTTGATATAGCTAACGGTTGAAAACTTGGTGGTATCATCCACCGAGATTTTATCATGCTCGTAGAGTACGTACCCGCCCCTCGGCGTGCCGGTACCGGTATAACCTTTTGCCGCCGCGGTGGTGGTGACATCGGGGAAACCCTCCCTGACATTCCCTGTATTCGGATTGTCACCCATGAGATTGGTGGCCACGCCACCACTGAAAGAGATCGGAAAGGGTATCCCGGAAAGGGTATTGTCACTCATCATGCTCTGTACCGCCGATGCGACGCTGCGGAATTCCGCCCTTCTGGCCGCGTCTTCACCCGCAGCCGTAACCTCTACCTCCCTGGTGGTGACCTTCTGTAATACCAGGGTCTTCATCTCCTCTTCCTTTCCCTCTCCCGAGGTCTTCATCACCTTTCCCGAATCCAGGTCAGAAATGAAAGCCATGACATCGGCGTAATCGCCCTGGACATAGACATTGCTGAAAGTGAGCGTCTGATATGTTCCCCCGCCCACCTTCGCCTGGCCCAATTTGGCCGGGGGAATGCGGAACTTACCCACTTCAGGAGTGACATCAATGCCGTTCTTCTCAGCCGCGTCAACTAGCGCTTTAATAGCCTGGGCGTTGTCTACCGGCGCCAGGGCTTTGGCGACTTCATCATATTCCGCCCGCAAGGCGTCACTGCTGGGCAACGGGCGGGCGATCACGGCGCTCAGTTTGACGATTTGATCCTCGAACTCTCCCTGCTTCACACCCTGCTGCCAGTAGACAAAGCCAAAGGAGATATAGACAATCAGTATCAGACCGATTAAAAATAATACCCCTGTCTGGCGAAATCTGACCAGCAGCTTCTTGATAACTTCCATCTTCTACATAAAACAGGAAAATAACTCTACGTGCGGGGCGCTACCGCCATCTTTCCCGCAGCGCCCTCTGCACCTGCTCCTCTATGGTTTCCGCTACTACCTTTTGCCTGGCCTCTCCCTCAACTACCCTTTTTAGCTCCTGCTCCATTTTCAGCCTTTCTTCTTCATGGAAACGGTGGTAGAGCTGCCTGCCCCGCCTCCAGCCCACCACCCAGACCATGGACAGCCCGAAGATGGCTACCGGGGCCACAACCTCCAGCCCGATGTCCTGAAAGAGCAGGATTATGATTATAATCAAAACAGCGAACAGGAATACGGCGACATCAAGGTCCCAGCGGGCCGCCGTGGCTCTATCCCTGGCTCTCTGGGCAGCGCCGCGCTCCATTTCCGGGCTGATCCCGCCGTGGCTATCCTGTTTCAGGTGCGCCTGGCCGGCGCCCTCGGCTTTGTCCATTGGTCTTCCCCCTTTG
>JAUYMF010000001.1 GCA_030698765.1 Dehalococcoidales bacterium | reverse complement strand
GCATCTTATTGTATTTATCATAGACTTCCGGCGCGTAGATGGAACTGGATTCCCCAATCCAGTACATGATCCCATCAAGGATTTCCGGCTTGGTCGTGACCTTTAGTGTGTATTTATCTACCGCTTCGAAAGAAACCTGGCGCTGCTCGGCGGTATATCTGGTCTGCAGGACGCCTTCGGGATCTGTGTACCAGTCAGTAAGACAGCGGGCGATGTCCTGAGCGGTCAGTTCCCTCCCGTTTACCAGGCGGCTGGCTTCACTATCCGGATTGAGAGCGAAGCGGATGCCTTTGCGGATACGGAAGACGATGGTATCATTACCGACCAGTTCGTAGCTTTCCGCCAAGCGCATCGTAGCCACCTTCAGTGACTGGGTAGCCGCCAGCCAGCCAGCTTCATTGGAACCGGCCACCCCTTTCGTCCAGTCCCCGCCGTATAATACCTCGTTGACTAGGGTGTTGGTACGTGGCGCCGTGGTTTCGAAGATGACCGGAGCAAACTGGGTTATGGGGACTTGCTCAACCAGATTTAAAGTACCCCCGTACTTTGGCGTTTCGGTTTCCGGCGCCACCGGCGTAGTTGGAGTCGTCGGCGTAGTTGGAGTCGTCGGTATTGTCGGTGTCGTAGGTGTTGTCGGTGCTGTAGGCGTAGTCGGTGTTACCGGCGCTGCCGGAGAGCAGGCTGCCAGCAGCAGTGATAACGCCACCAGGCAACTCATCATTAACCAGGCAACTTTCCTCTTCATTTTTCCTCCCTCCCTGCACGGATATTATTTATCACGAGTTTCTTTCGTTAGCTACGGGTGGTGAGTCTGTTTCCGCCTTGTTATATTGGTCAGATTTTTCGAGGCTGGCCCTGCCGCTAAGCCCGATTACCCCCAGGGCTCCGGACACGGGAGGGGGTACTATCCCATCATTTCAGCTGTGAAGCTGGCATCTCTTCACAGCACCCTGGTTTCCCCCGGCAGGACCAGCGTTTGCCTTAAATATTTGCGTACTTTGTAAGTGACATCACTAAACTAAATTGAAATATTACTCTAAATAATAACGTGAAGCATATCACTATTATTCGATAAATGTCAATATGAACTGGGGAATATTTAGTAAATCGCACAATATATGGTGCATTTTGAACAATATGTGTAAATTCAGTAGCATAAATAAACAATTCAATAAAACCAGCGATGGGAATGGGTAACTGATCCGGGGAGTACTTTACTGTCCAGCTTTGTGGATAATATTTACTGGTATCCGTTCCCGTAATATAAATATTGACACCCGGCCAGCGTAGTTCTAATATAGCAGCAGAGAAAGATGCTAAAACAGATAATGCAGGATAGATGAGTTACCGGTATTTGAGTAGACTTAGCTGAAGTATGGGAGGTAACCAATGGAACTGAACAATGAAGAACTGTTCCACCTGTACCAGGATATGCTGGTATTCAGAGCTATCGAGGAGACGATGTCGCCGCAGACCGAGACCTGGCATGGCGCGGCAGGTGAAGAAGCCAGCCACGTGGGCGCTTTCTTCGGCCTGGAGAAAGATGATATCGTCGGTCCGCACTTCCGCGGTATCTATGGGGTACATTACCTCAGGGGCCTGTCCCTTGAGGATGTTTTCGGGGAGATCTATAACCGGGAAAATAGCCAGAGTAAAGGCAAGTACACGGGAATGGTGGGTACTCTGAAACAGGGTATCTTGCCCTGGTGCATTGGAACACTGGCCCAGCTTTTTCCGCTGGCTACCGGGGCCGCTCTGGCCGTCAAGCAACAAAAGTTAAAGAGCGTCGTCGTGATGAGCTTCGGTGACAGTACCAGCAGCCGGGGTGAGTTCCATGAGGCGCTTAATTTCGCCTCAATATTCGGGTTGCCTATCGTTTATGTCTGTATCAACAACCAGTGGGGCGAGTACACGCCGACCAGAAAGGCGATCTCCGCCAGGAATATTGCTGACCGGGCACAAGGTTATAATATGCCCGGAGTGATAGTAGACGGTAATGATGTGCTGGCAGTGCACGGGGCTGTTCAGGAAGCTGTCGCCAGGGCGCGCCGGGGTGAAGGTCCCAGCCTGGTTGAATGTAAGACCTGCCGGCTCGGCGGCCATCAGTCAGGCGATAAGGCATTATACCGGACCAGGGAGGAACTGGAGGAAGCCGAACGCTGGCGTCAGAAAGACCCGATTAAGCAATTCACGGAATACCTGATTCAAAAAGGCGTCTTGACAGCCGGTAAGGCTGAGGAATATTCGCAGCTGGCGAGGGCGAAAGCAGAAAAGGCGCTGCAGGACACGGCGCTTGGTCCACGCCCGAGGCGGGACAGGGAGTTCGCCCTGTCCGAGGTCTTCGCTCCGTAGATGAAAAGGAGGCAAGCAATTGAGAGAGCTAAGTTTTACTGAGGCGATTCGTGAAGCCCTGCGTGAGGAGATGCGCCGGGACCCGCGTGTCTATGTTATCGGGCTGGACGCGGGTATTCGCCCCGGAGTATCCAAGGTGACGACGGGCTTCGAGGAAGAATTTGGCAGCGACCGGGTAATCAGCGCTCCCATTGCGGAGGGGATCATCGCCGGTTCCTCCGTTGGCGCCGCCCTGATGGGGATGAGACCGGTGGCCGAGTTACTGGTGGCTGATTTTATGAGTGCTGCCATGGAACCTATGTTTACCAGTGCCTCGCGGGCGAGATATGTTTCCGATGGCGGGGCGAAGGTGCCGCTGGTGCTCAGGACCCGTGTCGGCGGGGTGGGGCAGTACGTGGCCAGCGTTGAAGCCTGGTTTGTGCATATCCCCGGACTAAAGGTGGTGATGCCCTCTACCCCTTATGACGCCAAGGGACTGCTCAAGTCCTCAATCAGGGATGATAACCCGGTAATCTTTTTTGAACACGGCAGCCTTCACCAGGACATGAAGGGCCCGGTACCCGAAGAGGAGTACACTATCCCTCTGGGGGTGGCCGATATCAAGCGCACCGGCAGTGATGTTACCGTTGTGGCGGCTGCCAAAATGGTGCACGAAGCGCTGGCCGCCGCCGAAGAGCTGGCTCAAGAATCAATCAGTGTGGAGGTGTTGGACCTCCGTTCTCTGTACCCTATCGATAAGACCATGCTCTTGAATTCAGTCAGGAAGACAGGCAGGCTCATCGTTGCTCACCAGGCCTGGAAGACGGCCGGCATCGGGGCGGAGATAAGCGCCATCGTCGCTGAAGAAGCCCTGGGCGCTCTCAAGGCGCCGGTCGCCCGCGTGGCTACTCCTGATGTGCCCGTGCCGACTGCGTACCCGTTGCAGAGACTGGTACTGCCCGGCAAAGATGATATTAGCAGCGCTGTCAGGAAGGTGATGGCTTAGCCGGGTCTGCCGGTCAGTTTGACAGGTTGAGTCCGGGGAGAAGTTACCTCTTGTTTTTAAGGGTGTGCTTGTCCTCATTAATTACGTATTTCATTCTTTGTCCGCTCAGGTACCGACTTCTTTTGTGATGATATAACTGCCTTTAGCTGGAGGTATTGGAGATGACTGTTGCCAGAGAGATTGCCGACTACGCTGCTGGATTTGACTATAAAGACCTGCCCGGAGAAGTGGTGGGAATGGCCAAGAGGGTACTCCTGGATACGCTGGGCTGTGCCATAGGCGGCTATCCCAGCGATGCCAGCCAGATTACGCAGGGTCTGATAAAAGAACTTGGCGGGGCACCGGAGTCTACGGTTATCGGCAGTGGTATCAGGACTGACTGTCTCAATGCTGCGCTGACCAACGGAATCATGGTGCGCTACCTCGATTATATGGACCAGATTTCCATACCGGTGGGTCACTGGTATGTTTATGCTCATCCCAGCGAGGTTATTCCCGGCATACTGGCTGTGGCCGAGCGCCAGCACCTTTCCGGTGTTGAGGTACTCACCGCCGTTGTCCTGGGCTATGAGCTATCAGCCCGTTTCTGTGAAGCGACTACCATTGTCCCGATAGCGAAAAAGGGCTGGAACCCGGATAGTCTGGGAGTCTATATCATGCCGGCGGTGGCTGGTAAAATCCTTGGTCTTAATGCCGACCAGATTGAGAATGCTATCGGTGTATCAGGCTGTCACGGCATGGTACTGGGTATCCTCGATTCGGCGTCAGAAGAGTACACTATGGCCAAGAATATGAGGTTTCCGCTTACTGCTCGTGACGGAATCCTGGCGGCGCTGCTGGCGCAAAGGGGATTCACCGGCCCGACCAGAGTGATGGAAGGGGAGAACGGTTTTATCGAGTCCGTCATGGATGGTGATTTCGATGTGGACAAGCTAACCGATTTTGGCGGCAGGTTCAGAATCCTCGATACCGAGTTTAAGGCGTGGGCGGCGTGCGGTACTCTCCAGGGTCACCTGAATGCCACCTTGAACCTGGTGGAGGAGCATGGCATCAATCCTGAAGATGTGGCGCAGGTTAGAATATGGGCGGGTACCCGCAGTGTGGAACACACCGGCGACCCGGTGAAACGTTACCCGAAGAACAAGGAGACGGCAGATCACAGCGCGTACTATGTTACCGCCGTAGCCATCAAAGAGCGGGGACTGGGCCCCGACCAGTATTCCCCGGAAAAATACGCTGACCCCGCTATCAGGGAGTTGATTGACAAGGTCACGCTGGAGATAGACACCGACCTGGACCGCTTCGGCCGCGCCGGAATCACCGAGATTACCACCCGGCAGGGCGCCAGGTACAGGTGTCAGATAGACTATCCCAGGGGCCACCCCAATAATCCGATGACCGATGACGATATCCGCAATAAGTTTCATTCCCTGGCGGCCAGGTTCATGGACGAAGAGCGGATGGGAAAGGTCATCGGTACCATCAATGCCCTGGAAGAGGTCGATGATATCGGCCGTTTGATGAGGTTGCTGGTCTTTCAGGGGTAGGCAATCGTGTTTACCATGTCAATTAGAAGATGGGGAACATTTTATTTGGATTTTGGCTTCATTTCACAGGAGTTGAAGCGTAATAGGGAATCCCAGCTTATTTCACCACCGGTTACAAACATCTCGCTGAACTCAATGGTAAATTTGTTTACTATTTGAGCGTATTCTTCCTGAAATTCATCGTTTTTCTCCCTTGCCAGATGTCCGAGAGGTTTGATTATTTTCAAATACAGATCACTGTTTCCTGATATGAATTCCCAGAACTTCTGGCCGCAATATTTATAATAGTCTCCCCTGTCCGGCTTAGCGTTTCTACCATAGCAGCATCCATTAACGGCGGTAATATTTAGCTTTGAGTTGCCGGTTCGGATGGTCTGTTTAGCCCTCCGGAAATCATCCTGCATTTTTCTGATCTGGCTACTATTACCCCAATTCGGGCCAGATTTGATAGCTACGATATAGCGGACATCATCCTTATTAAACTCCAGGTCTATACCCTGGGTTGATGACTTCCAGCCATCATATACTTTTTGGTTAATGAAGATAGCCAGTCCTTCCAGGAAGTTTCCAAATATCGTTTCTTCTTGAGAGGACAAATAGGCGTCAAGCAAGGTTTTCACTAAGTCTTGTGCCAGCAGGATGTTCCGAGCCTTGAATAGGTAAGGGTTCTTTCTCAGCAGAATATTATCTAGTTTAAGTCTTCTTATACTATCAAGCCTGCCTTTGTGAAAGCTACCGATGTTGTCTTTTATATACTGGCTGATTTCTTCTAGTTTAATTATGTCCATAAAGCCATTCTTACGGTTTTTCCTTTATTTGCCGCCTTCCATATTTCGATGGATTCTTGGGCTAATTTGTAATAGTTCTCCATCGCCTCTATTCCGATGTAGTGCCTGTTTAAGTCTAAGCAAGCGATGGCTGATGTTCCAGAACCGATGAAAGGGTCAAGCACTACGTCTTCTTCTTGAGTAAAGAGTTTGATAAACCAGGTTGGCAGAGAAAGCGGGAAGGAAGCACTATGGCCACGATTAGCACATTCAGTAGCAAGATGCAGCACATTTGTGGGGTAGACAGACTGTTTCCCAAGCCAGTTCGAAACATTCTTGCCAAAACCACTTCCAACCTTGGATTCATCCCTGATAAGGTCTGTCTCACTCAGTTTCGCCAATCTGTTCTTACTCCATTCTCCAATCGGTACCATGACAGCTTTTTGATACATCTTGAATTTCCTTTGCTTGTTGAACTGTAAACATCGTTCCCAGGCGTCTCGAAAGCGATTCGGCCACTTGCCCGGATAACAGTTCTTCTTATGCCAAACATATTCCTCTGTCCAAAGCCATCCTTGCTTTCTCATTTCAAGTATTAGCTCAAGGACGTAAGTCTGACGTTCGCCGTTTTCAGTTCTTTCTTTTATGTTCAAGACAAAAGTGCCGTCATTCTTCAGGACTCTTTTAAGTTCAGCAGATATTGGCAAAAACCATTGAACGTATTCTTTAGTAGGGATTCCTTTATAGGTCTTCTTACGGTTATCGGCATAAGGGGGGGAGGTGAATATTAGGTCAACACAAGAATCCGGGAGAGATTTCAAGGCGTTTAAAGAATCTCCCTGGATTATCCTGTCTAACTCTAAGGTAGTACTGAGTTCGGTGGTCATTATTACGATTCTATACCCGTTTCGTGAGATTATAACACATAAGAAGTAAAGAGAAAATTGCCCATTATTGAACGAGGAAGCGCCAGTTCTAATGGGGTAAGGTCAGTATGAACCATATAAATCTCGCCAGACTTCAAATTGCCATCCGGTGGGTTTTCCTTCAAGCTGGCAAACATCGCTTCCAAATCGTCGAGCCAGAGCTGGACCCGGGCGTCGGAAGGCATCCTCCGGTCCCCCCGCGGGGACAGGCTCTCTAGCATTTTCAGAAAGTTTAAGGTAATATTAAACATGCTCTTTAGCTTGAATTATTATTAAAATTGTTGCCAGCCACTGATTGCCGTTCTCAGTACTCGTAAGGAATTGTGATGTCAAATGGGTATACTTATAACTGATACTACTCTCAGGGACGCTCACCAGTCTTTGATAGCCACCCGGATGCGTACCCGGGACATGCTGCCAATCGCTGAGGAACTGGATAAGGTCGGTTTCTTCTCGCTGGAGGTCTGGGGTGGAGCTACCTTTGATGCTTGTATCCGTTACCTGAATGAGGACCCGTGGGACCGGCTGAGCCAGTTGAGGTCAAAAATAAGGAACACCAGGCTCCAGATGCTGCTCCGCGGCCAGAACCTCGTCGGCTACCGGCATTACCCGGACGATGTCCTCCGGGAGTTCATACGCCTTTCCGCCAGAAACGGTATAGACGTCTTCCGCGTCTTTGATGCCCTCAATGATATCCGTAATATGGAGCCGGCCATCTCGGCTGTCAAGGAATTCGGCGGGCATGCCCAGGGCACCATCTGCTATACCACCAGCCCGGTGCATACCATCCAGACCTTTGTCGATATGGCCACCGCCCTTGAGGAGCGTGGCTGCGACTCGATATGCGTCAAGGACATGGCGGGTCTGATATCCCCGGCTGAGACCACGGTTCTAATTAAGGCGCTAAAAAGCCGGGTCAAAATACCTATCAGTTTCCATTCCCACTGCTCCAGCGGCATGGCTCCGGCCAGTTATCTGGCTGCCACTGAAGCTGGTGTAGACATGCTTGATACCGCCTTTTCCGCTTTTGGGTGGGGCACCTCTCAGCCACCTACAGAGAGTATCGTCGCTATGCTGAAAGGGACACCCTATGATAGCGGACTCGACCTTGAGCTTCTCTATGAAATCGGCGAGTATTTCGCAGGCATCAGCGCTAAATATCGTATGCTTTTCACCGCTGAAACTACCCGGCCTAACGTAAGTGTGCTCCTGCACCAGATACCTGGCGGTATGCTTTCCAATCTGGTCAGCCAGCTCCGGGAGCAAAATGCTCTGGGACGGATGAGCGAGGTGCTTGCCGAGATACCGAATGTAAGAAAGGATTTTGGTTACCCGCCCCTGGTTACGCCAACCAGCCAGCTGGTCGGCATCCAGGCGGTGCTTAACGTCCTGAACGGTACACGCTACAAGCAAGTGACCCAGGAGGTTAAAGACTATTTCCTCGGTAAGTACGGTCGTCCCCCGGCTCCACTAGATGATGAAATAAGAAAGCTGGTTATCGGTGATGAGCAGCCAATTGACGGCCGCCCGGCAGACGCTCTTGAGCCGGAGCTGGACAAGCTGCGGGGTGATGCCCGCAAGCTGGGTATCTTGCACCGGGAGGAAGACCTGCTAACCTATGCGCTCTATCCTCAGGTAGCGGTACGGTTCCTCAGAGGAGAAATAAAGGAGGAAGCTATTCCCTCGCCTGCCGCCTCGTCTTCCCCTAGTCCTCAGCCTGCCATTCTCCCGGCCGAGTTCAGTGTCGAAGTGGATGGGGAGATGTTCAACGTCAAGGTCACCTCTGTCATGGGTAAGACCTTCGAGGTAGAAAAGCCAAAGCCGCCTAAGGAGGTGCCGGCCGGCGCCGTGGTTTCCTCCATGCAGGGCATGGTGCTCTCGGTCAAGGTTAAGTCCGGCGATATTGTCAAAATTGATGACGTTTTGGTCAGTATCGAAGCCATGAAGATGCAGAATGAAATCAAGTCTCCCCATGCTGGCACAGTCAGGAAAGTGCTTGTCTATGAGGGCGAGGTAATCAACGCCGGTGATGTTGTCATGGTTATTGAACCTTAAGAAGTAAGCATGTCTGTCTCGGTACAGGTAAAGGAAGATGATAAATAAGGTCCTGGTTGCTAACCGTGGCGAAATAGCC